>CAZLJS010000022.1:3042-13573 GCA_964559895.1 uncultured Sangeribacter sp. | reverse complement strand
ATCGCGACTACTTCAGCATCGTCGATTGGCCCGCCTATCCCGTCAAGGAGCAGGCCCGCGAAAACGGCATGAGCGAGGAGCAGATGTACTCCAACTTGACCTATTTTGACATCAAGAACTTCGCACGCCGCATCACCTGTCCGGTATTGATGGGCATCGGTCTTCAAGACCCCACCTGCCCTCCCCATACCAATATGTCGAGCTATAACCTCATTAGCACCCCTAAAGAGTTGAAAATCTACCCGTTATGCGGCCACACCGTGGATTACAACGACTGGAATCCACGCCGTAGCGCATTCTTCGACAAGTGGATGGTCAAATAATTGATACATAAGTGCTAAAGATTGTAAAGAAATGCGCATATTTTGATAAAATAGTATTATATATATGACTGAAAAAATATGTTAATTTGCAATCAGGAATGTAAAATAGCCCGCGAACGTGTTAAAAATCACTAAAACTAATAATATTAACTATTAAAAACTGTACATGAAAACAAGTAATTGTTTAGGAATCAGGATGTTGTTGCTGTCGCTGTTCGCAGTGGTAGCAATGAGCATTACTGCACAGGTTACCGTCGTTAAAGGTACAGTCCAAGACCAGAGCGGAGAGCCGTTGATCGGCGTCACTGTGATGGCCAAGGGCACAACAAATGGAACAATGACCGATATCGATGGTAGATTTAGCCTTAGTGTCGCTAAATCAAACGCCACATTGGTTTTCACCTATGTAGGCATGGAGACACAGGAAATCGCATTGAGCGGTCGAACTAACATTGACGTTACGATGAGAGAAGACGCTTCCACCCTTGATGAGGTGGTAGTAGTCGGTTACGGTACACAACGCCGTAGCGACATCACCGGATCTGTCGCTTCTCTTAGCGAAGATCAGATGCGCCAGTCTATCGTTACTAACGCCGACCAATTCCTCCAAGGTAAAGTGGCCGGTGTGCAAGTGACACAGAACTCAGGTGCCCCCGGTGGTGCTACTTCTATCCGTATCCGTGGTGCCAGCTCCTTGAACAGCTCCAATGAGCCTCTTTACGTGATCGATGGTGTGCCCATGAGCACTGCCAACAACACTATCGGAGGTTTCGACTGGGCCGGTGGTACTAACGGTCAGAACACCGTCAACCCCCTCGCTGCCATCGCTCCTAGCGATATCGTCAGCATCGACGTATTGAAAGACGCATCTGCCTGCGCCATCTATGGTGCTGCCGGTGCAAACGGTGTTGTCATGGTTACCACTCGTCGTGGTAGCGCAGGACACTCCAACGTCACTTACGACGGTTACGTAGCTTGGCAAGAGACTGCCAAACGCTTGAAAATGATGAACCTCCAAGAGTATGCCACTTATCAAAACCAACTCTATGATGAGGGCGTGCTTGACTCCTCTAACCTCGACAACGCTTATCTTGATCCATCTATCCTCGGCGAGGGTACCGACTGGCAAGATGAGATCTTCCGCACCGCCTTCATGCAGAGCCATCAAGTAGGTCTCACAGGTGGTAACGAGAAAGTCACTTACTCTATGTCAACAGGTTGGATGAACCAAGAGGGTACTATCCTCGGTTCTGAGTTCAACCGTTTCAACTCCCGTTTCAACTTAGATAACAACTTCAACAAGTACATCAAGTTGGGCGGTTCACTCGCTTACACTCGTACCAACGAGAAGATCACCCGTCAGGATGGTAGCGACGGTGTCATCATGCAAGCCATGACAATGATGCCTTCTATCCCTGTACGCGACTTCGACGGCAACTGGGCAGGTCCTACTACCGTCAACGGTTCTTCCACTTGGAACCCGGTAGCTTTGGCATTGCAGACAAACAATACCCTTCTCCGCCAACGCGCCATGGGTAACTTCTATGCCAACATTGATTTCTTGAAATACTTCACCTTCCGCGCTGAGTATGCCTTTGACGCAGGTCAAAACAAGAACAAATCATACGTTCCCCGTTACGAGTTCGGTGTCGTTTCCAACGATATCAACCAAATGTATCAAGGTGAGAGCCACTCTTTCTACTGGATGCAGAAAGACTACGTCACTTACCACCAGCAGTTCCTCGACAAACATGACTTGACAGTTATGGCAGGTTTCGAGGCCAGCAAATCATCTTGGGATGGCACCACCATCATCAAGAAGAACTTCACCACCGACAATATCTACGTCATGGGTAGCGACGGTGACTTCTACTCCAACTCCGGTTACGAAGACGCAGTATCCACCGCATCATTCTTCGGCCGTGCTAACTATGCATTCGACAACCGCTACTTGGCTACCGTCACTCTACGTGCCGATGGTTCCTCCAAGTTTGGTCCCTCCAACAAGTGGGGTTACTTCCCATCAGTAGCATTGGCTTGGCGTATCAACCAAGAGAAATGGTTTGAGAACGTAGATTGGCTCAACAACTTGAAACTCCGTCTCGGTTACGGTCAAGTAGGTAACTCCAACATCGACACATATAAATATGCGTCTGCGATGTTCTCCATCCTTACTCCCCAAGGTACCGCTTACTTCCCCCGCAACCTCGCCAACTCCAAACTGAAATGGGAGGCATCTGAGCAGTTCAACATCGGTTTGGACGCTGCCGTGCTCAACAGCCGCTTGGAGTTCACCATCGATGCTTACAAGAAGCAAACCAAAGATTTGTTGATGCAAATGTTTGTGCCTTCACAAATCTCTACCAACGACTATAACAGCGCTATCCAAACACCTTACGCCAACATTGGTAAGACCGAGAACAAAGGTATCGACCTCCAGATCAATGCCCGTCCCGTTGTAACCAATGATTTCCAATGGTCATCAGCTCTTACTTTCTCCTTGAACCGCAATAAAGTCGTTGCCCTTAATGATAACTCACAAGTCCTCTACGGATACGTTGACTGGTACGCTGCTTTCCAAACTTGTACCATGTTTAAAGTCGGTGAGGCTATGGGTGTCTTCTACGGTTACGAGACTGAAGGTCTCTTCAAAGATGAGGCCGACATCGTCAACCACGCTACTCAGACTGGTGGCACTACTCCTTACTCCAACCGCATCGACAAGACTTCAGGCGTTTGGGTAGGTGATATCAAATTCAAAGACCAAAACGGCGATGGTGTCATCGACGAGAACGACCAAGTTGTGATTGGCGATCCTAACCCCGACTTCACTTTCGGTTGGACCAATACCTTCACATATAAAGACTGGGAGCTCGGCATCGGTATCACCGGCCAAGTAGGTGGCGACATCCTCAACTGGGCACGCTACAAAACTGAGTCTTTGACTTCACTCTGGGATAACCAATTGCAGACTGTACTCGGTCGTTGCCAACTCGGCATGTACGACGAGAACGGCAGCGCTGATGATATCGCTAATGTATATCTCGCAAGCGAAGGCAACGGCATCCCCCGTTTCTCATCTCTTGATGGCAACGGCAACAACCGTATGAGCGACCGCTGGATCGAAGATGCTACTTACCTCCGCATCTCCAACATCTCTTTGGCTTACAACTTCCCTGCTAAATGGATACGCAAATTCCACTTGCAGAGCGCCAAATTGTATGTAAATATCCAGAATCTTTACACCTTTACCAACTATAGTGGCTATGATCCTGAAATCGGTGCTTACAACCAGAGCGCTTTGTTGCAAAACATTGACCGTGGTCGTTATCCGACTCCGCGCACTTACACTATTGGTATGAATTTATGTTTCTAAAATTTTAATAGGAGAAATTCAATGAAATCAATAATAAAGAAAATAGCTTTGTCGGCACTATTGGTTGGTTCACTCACATCTTGCGATGACTTCTTGACCATCACCCCTACCGACAAACTGACTCAAGATAACTTCTATACCGATGCGTCGATGGTGCGCGCGCAGACCCTGGGCCTGTATTCCGCCGTCATTTGGAGCAACTATTTCATGAACTTCCACTGGAAGCTCGATATGCTCAATGGTGATATGTACTACACCTACGACGCCGAAGGTCAGTGGTATTTCGGTACCTACACCACCGTCAACCAGTACCTCAACGAGGGCTGGAAAGGTGTTTACACTGTCATCGCACAGTGCAACAACGTCATCAACGATATGCCCAACTACTGCTCCGGCGTAGATCAAGAGGATATCGACAAAGCCATCGCAGAGGCTCGCTGTATCCGCGGTTACTGCTACTACCTCCTCGCTGAGTTGTGGCACGACGCTCCTATCGTTTACGATAACTCCAAGAATATCTCCGACGGCGACATCGACTTGCCCCGCAATACTCAAGAGAGCATCTATCGTTTCGCCATGGAGGACCTCGACTATGCAGTCGCAACACTCCCCGACAGCGATACCGACAGCTTCCGTTGCACCAGCTACACCGCCAAAGCCTTCCGTGCTAAACTCGGTGTCACCATGGCTGCTCACAGCGACTACGGCTACGACCGCGCCGCTCTCTACGCTCAGGCTGCTCAAGATGCGTTGGACGTGATCAACTCACGCACAAACATCAAAAACATCCCCTTCTCAACTCTGTTTGACGTTGAGACAAACAACGGACCCGAGTCTATCTTCGCCATCCAATGCTTCGTAGGTGGTTATGCTTACGGTAATCCTAAAAACTGTGCTTGGTCTCGTAGCTCTGTCATCGCCGACCAAACATGGGGTGCCGGCAAAGGCCCCACAATCTCCGCGCAGAAGATGTACGACAAAATCGACCAACGTCGTAAATGGACTTATATGACACTTGGCGACTACTATCCCAACTTGGATAAAGCTGATGGTGGTTACACATACTACTATTACACCTATGATGAGGACGGATCTGCCATCGAGTCTCCCAACGAGATGCACGCCCACATCAAGAAATATATCATTGGTAAAGCAGCAGACTGCGATGGCAACGTAGGCCTTGGCCAGGACGCCGCCAACAATATCTACATCATGCGTCTTGCCGATGTATATCTCACCTATGTAGAGGCAGTGATGGGTACCTCATCCAGCACCAACAACGCCGACGCTTTGGATAAACTCAACGCAGTACGTGGCCGCGCCGGTCTCGCTGGCTTGAGCACCGTTACATTCAAAGACCTCTTGAAAGAGCGTCGTCGTGAGTTCCTCTTCGAGTCTATCAACTGGTTTGATATCCTCCGTCTCCGCTATCGTGAAGGCGACCAAGAGGCATTGAGCTTCTTGAACTCCGGCTACGAGACAGGCTACAACCGTTGCGCTATGTACGTCGCTAAGGATTACGGTATGTCGCAGGCAGAGTCCAACTTGGACGACTCCTACATCCTGGTATCCAGCAAGGCTGAGGGTGGCATGTATGACCCGATCACTATCGGTGCTGATGCATTCATTCTTCCTATTCCTGCAGCCGTTTCTACCAGCTGTCCCGCTCTCGCGCAAGACCCGGTGGATTTCTACGGTGGTAAATAAGGTTAACCAATATTCATACAATACTTAATTATGAAAAAATATATCAAATATATATATGCTTCTGTCGCCCTGTTTACAGTCGGCGCCATGGTATCTTGCGACGATACCGATGCCGAGAAGGATAGAGGCGAAACACCGGTGATTGAGTATGCACGTGTATGCAATCCCGAGGCTGCTGACTCTCTCTTGGTAGAGTCCTCCATGGGTAGCCGTATTGCCTTCATCGGTAGAGATCTCGGCGATGTGCAGCAGATCTACTTCAATGACCAGAAGGCAAAGCTCAACCCCAATTTGATCACATCCTACAGCATCATCGTGGATGTCCCCAGCACTTTGCCTCAAGAGGTTACCAACACGGTGACTTTCATCACCTCCACGGGCCTCAAAACTGAATACCCCTTCAAGGTAGTAGTCCCCTCACCTGTGGTGACCGCTATGTCTTGTCAATATGGTCGTCCGGGCGATATGATCACCTTCCAAGGCGACTACTTCTTCGGCACCGAGGACCAGGTTTATGCTACCTTCCCCGGCAACCACGTGGCTAAAACTATCTCTGTAGATAACAACAACCTCACCGTAGAGGTGCCCGAGGGCGCTACTCAAGAGGGTTACGTCACTATCAACTCCTTCTATGGCAGCTCCAAGACCTCTATGAAGTTCCTCGAGTCAGACGGTATGATCTGCCGCTTCGAGCCCGACGGTTATCAAAACTCATGGGGCTTAGGCTCTACCTCCAACGAGGATGGCATCGATGGTTACTACCTCCGTCTCTACCAAGCCAACAACGGCGAGTGGAACTGGCAGAACGCTCTCTGCTGGGGTTACTGGAACACCGGTGGCGAACCTATCGCTAAAGGCTCCTTGACTAACCTCGCACTCCGCTTCGAGGCCAACATCCCCACTTGGGCCAACGTGCCTCTGATCATGTACTTCACCAACGATGAGGGCATCAACGTGGACGGCACTGAAGCACAACTCCACTGGACTCCTTGGTTGAGCCTCGGCGGTGATACTCCGTTGAACACCGGCGGTTGGGTCACTTACACTATTCCTTTGACTGACTTCAAATACAGCAAGGATGGTAGCGACGATTCCCGTTCTATCGGCGACATCTCTCAATACACCAACCTCTCTATGATCCTCTTCGGTTCATTCTCACCCGGTACTCAGGCATTCGACGTGGATATCCGCATTGATAACCTCCGCATCGTCAACATCAAATAATATTAACTAACTCGTATTTAATCAATGAACACTATAGATAAAATAAAGAGTTGGATGCTAATCGCTCTTTTGGTGTTGGGCGTTTCAGTTGGTGTCTCTTCATGTAGCGACGACGATGAGGCTCCCTTCCACACCAGCCAACTCCATTCATTTGGTCCCTGCCCCGTGCTCCGTGGTGAAACTATCCGCATCATCGGTGAGGGTCTCAGCGGTTGCACAAAGGTAATCTTCCCCGTTGACGTGGAGGTTACAGACTTTGTCTCCAAAACCGACACTGAAATCGTGGTTACCGTGCCCCAGGAAGCCGTTCCCGGTCACATTAAGCTCGTCATCAATGGTAAAGAGGTTGAGTCTAAATCACTCATTACCTTCGAAGAGCCTATCTCTGTAGAGTCTGTTTCTCCTCTTGAGAACGTTCTCGCCGGCGACGAAGTTACCGTTAAGGGTGACTACCTCTACAACATCGCATCTATCCGCTTCTCCAACGACTACGAGATCACTACCGAGGACTTCGTAGCTCAATCTCGCAAGGAATTGCGCTTCAAAGTTCCCGCACAAGCTGTGGATGGTACTATCACCTTCAGCGATGGTGCTGACTGGGAGCTCGAGTGGGAGCAGCCCATCTCTGTTAAGAACGCTACTTACATCAGCGCCAACAAGACTGATGTCAAGGAGGGTGAAGTAATCGAATACACCGGTACCAACCTCCAGCTCATCGAAGCTGTGATCTTCCCCGGAAACATCGAGGTTACCGACCTCACAGTATCTGCCAACGGCACTAAGCTCTCCGTAGCTGTCCCCGTAGGCACTTGCAACGGTAACGTCACCATGCGTCAATACAACGCTTCTACATTGGCTGCCGGCTCTATCACAGTGCCCACCATCTCTATCAGCAGCGTTTCTCCGATGAGAGACCTCGAAGTAGGCCAGACTGTCACTATCTCCGGCGCTCTGTTGAACTACGTTAGCGAAGTTCAGCTCCCCGGTGGCGACGTCCTCTACAAAGGTCAATTCTCTGTCAACAACGCCGGCTCCGCACTCACTTTCACAGTGCCCGCTACTATGGTTGACGGTCAGATCGTACTCGTTCAAAACAGCAATATCATCCTCTACACCGAAACCGTGACTATGAAACGTCTCGGCAACGTTATCTGGACAGGTAACTTCGACCTTGGCGGTTGGTCCAACAACCTCGAGATCGCAGCTGAGAAGAACGACGCCGTTTGGGAGACATTCTCCGCAGCTATCAAGACGCCCGGTAAGTTGACCATCAACTTCGAGGAGGATATGAACTATGGCTGGTGGCAGATCAAACCATGCTACCGCAGCGACTGGAACACCCTCTGGGAGAACGTTCCCGACATCGTAGGCATGGCTGCCGGCGACACCTCTTGGACTGTAATGTTCACTCAGAGAGACGTTGACGCTATGTATGGCGCCGGTCTCGCTATCGGTGGTTGCTACCTCACTATTAAATCTATCGAATGGGAACCCGTTTCCGCTGCTCCTAAAGCCACTCGTAGAAAATAATATGTGAATAATCACGTTTAATAATTAATTAATCTCAATAAGGTGCCGGGCAGGCCCATAGAGCTTACCCGGCACCCTTTTTAAATTATTATGAAGCACAACACTCTCACCATGGCATACGGCTTGAAAAAGCTCTGGATGATGCCTCTCTTAATCTTCTCGCTAATTCTTCCCGCCTGCTCCGATGATAAAGGCGGCGACGACCCTACTCCTGCGGTCACCGAGTGCAAAGTCTCTTCATCCTCTGTGGCAGAGAATGAGGTCATCGACTACACCACCTCCACCATTACCTTGGAATATAATTCAGATATTATCGTCAACAACTCGGCAGCACTCTCCGTCACTCTCAATGGCGACAAAGTGTCATCTACCGTCTCCGGCAAAGTGCTCACCGTGAACGTTTCTCTTACTGCTAACACAAGTTATACGCTGGTTGTCCCGCAGCGTTATCTCCTGGGCAAAGCTACCTCCTCCTTCGCTACTGAATATACTCTGCATTTCTCTACCGCGGATATCCCTACAGTAGATGCCAACTTCGCGGAGCTCTCCAACGCTTCAGCCTCTCAACAGGCCAAAAACCTCTACAACTACCTCATCTCTCAAAACGGCAAAAAGGTGCTCTCCGGCGCCATGGCAAACGTCAACAACAATAACGACTTCGCCGACTGGATCTACAAGAAAACCGGCAAACACCCCGCCCTCACTTGCTACGACTTCATCCACCTATGCTACTCCGGCCAGAACTGGATCGACTACTCCAACATCACTCCCGCCAAAACTCAGTGGGACAACAACGGCGTAGTGGCTTATATGTGGCACTGGCGCGTACCCAAATCTCAAACCGACTACGAGAATAAGAACTACGACAACTACGCCTACGATGGCTCCTTTGACATCGAGGCGGCCCTCACTGCCGGCACTTGGCAGAATGAATGTATCAACGCCGACATCGCCAAGGTGGCAGGCTATCTCAAGCTCCTTAAAGACCAAAACATCCCCGTACTCTGGCGTCCTCTCCACGAGGCTGCCGGCGACTATTCCTGGGGCTCCTGGTTCTGGTGGGGTAGCAAGGGCACTGAGCTCACCAAACGCCTCTGGATTTACCTCTACAACAAGCTCACCAACGAGTATGGCCTCAACAACCTTATCTGGGTATGGACAGCACAGACCTCCGACGCGGGCGCTAACGCCAGCCTCGCCAAGATTCAAGCCGCTTACCCGGGCAACGAATATGTCGATATCGTAGGCACCGACGTCTATGCCGAGAACAACGACTCCCACAAGGACCTGTATAGCCTGTTGCTCTCCATGACCGAGGGTAAACGCATGGTGACACTCGCTGAGGTGGGCCGCATCCCCAACCCCGACACTTGCATCGGTCAAGGCGCCAACTGGTCTTGGTTCATGCTCTGGTACACCAACAATATCCATACCTCCTCAGCTACCGAGGATGGCTTCGGCAACAGCGTCAACTATATCAAACAGGTGATGACCAGCTCCTATGTCATCAACCGCGACGATATGCCCTCTTTGAAGTAAAATATACGTAATCCACACAGATACAATAAGATGAAGCAATACGGTCATTTCGATGACTTCAACCGAGAATATGTGATCACAGAGCCACGCACACCGTGGCCCTGGATCAACTATCTCGGCACAGAAGATTTCTTCTCTCTCATCTCCAACACCGCCGGAGGATATGCCTTCTACAAGGATGCCAAATTCCGCCGCATCACCCGCTATCGCTACAATGGCGTGCCCATGGACGCCGGTGGCAGATATTTCTATATCAAGGATGGCGACACGGTATGGAACCCCGGCTGGAAACCCTGCAAGACACCTCTCGACAAGTATGAGTGCCGCCACGGCATGAACTACACCCGCATACACGGCGAGAAGCTCGGCATCGCTGCCGATATGCTGCTCTTCGTGCCCCTCAAGACTCATGCCGAGGTCACTAAATTTACCCTTACCAACACCACCACGGAGCACAAAAGCCTCAAGCTATTCTCCTTCATAGAGTGGTGCCTATGGAACGCCTCCACAGATATGGAGAACTTCCAGCGCAATTTCTCTACCGGTGAGGTGGAGGTGGAGGGCTCTACTATCTATCATAAGACCGAATATAAGGAGCGTCGCAATCATTACGCCTTCTATCATGTCAATGCCCCTGTGGCAGGCTTCGATACTGACAGAGAGAGCTTCTTAGGCCTCTACAACGGCTTCGACGAACCTCAAGTGGTGGATGAAGGCCACTCCCGCAACTCCATAGCCCACGGCTGGTCCCCTATAGCATCTCACTATCTCGAAGTGGAATTAGCGCCCGGTGAGAGCCGCGATTTCATCTTCGTCATGGGATACGTCGAGA
>CAZLJS010000022.1:0-2942 GCA_964559895.1 uncultured Sangeribacter sp. | reverse complement strand
GAATTAGCGCCCGGTGAGAGCCGCGATTTCATCTTCGTCATGGGATACGTCGAGAACCCTCAAGAGGAGAAATGGGAGTCAAAAGGGGTGATCAATAAGCGCCGCGCTCACGAGATTATCGCTCAACTAGATACCACAGAGAAGGTAGATGCCGCCTTCGCCGCACTGAAAAATTACTGGCAGGAGCTGCTCTCCATCTTCACCGTCAAGAGCGACGACGACCGTTTGGATCGCATGGTCAACATCTGGAACCAATATCAGTGTATGATCACCTTCTGCTTCTCACGCAGCGCCTCCTTCTTCGAGAGCGGCATCGGTCGCGGCATGGGATTCCGCGACTCCAACCAAGACCTGGTGGGATTCGTGCATCAGATACCCCAACGTGCCCGTCAGCGCATCCTCGACATCGCTGCCACGCAGTTCCCCGACGGTGGTTGCTATCACCAATACCAGCCCCTCACCAAGCGCGGCAACAACGACATCGGTGGTGGCTTCAACGACGACCCGATGTGGCTCATCTTCGGCACCATGGCTTATATCCGCGAGACAGGTGACTTCTCTATCCTCGATGAGGCAGTGCCCTTCGACAACGTGGAGGGTAGCGAGCGCTCGCTGATGCATCACCTCAAGGTATCGTTTGACCATGTGGTCAACAACCTCGGTCCCCACGGATTGCCCCTTATCGGGCGTGCCGACTGGAACGATTGCCTCAACCTCAACTGCTTCTCCAACGACCCCGATGAGTCCTTCCAGACCACTGAGAATAAGACAGAGGGTAGCAAGGCTGAGTCGCTGATGATCGCCGGACAGTTTGTGATCTATGGCAACGACTACGCAGAGCTATGCCGCCATCTCGGCGACACTGCCGAGGCGGAGCGCGCTACCAAGCATGTCAATGCGATGACTGACGCCGTGAAACAGTATGGCTGGGACGGCGAATGGTTCCTCCGCGCCTACGACTACTTTGGCAACAAGGTAGGCAGCCACGACAACAAAGAGGGCAAAATCTTCATCGAGAGCCAGGGCTGGTGCACCATGGCAGGTATAGGCCTCTCCGACGGCATGGTGGAGAAATCGCTCGACTCCGTGAAGAAATACCTCGACTGCGAGCATGGTATCGTGCTCAACAACCCCGCATTTACCGAGTATCTGCCCGAATATGGTGAGATTTCCACCTATCCGGCGGGATATAAGGAGAATGCCGGCATCTTTGCTCACAATAATCCCTGGATCATCATCGGCGAGACGGTGCTTGGCAGAGGCGACAGAGCGTGGGAATATTATCGCAAGATTTCTCCGGCGTATCTTCAAGATAAGCAGGAGCTACATAAGGTGGAGCCCTATGTGTATAGCCAGATGACAGCCGGCAAGGACGCGTCGCGCCCCGGTGAGGCTAAGAACTCATGGCTCACAGGCACCGCCGCTTGGAACTGGTACGCGGTGACAGAGTTCATCCTCGGCATCAAACCCGCCCTGACAGGGCTGCAGATAGACCCCTGCATCCCCGCTGACTGGCGCGGCTACGAGGTGACACGCCGTTTCCGCAATGCCTGGTACCATATCAAAATCACCAACCCCGATGGCATAAACAAAGGGGTCAAAAGTGTTAAACTTAATGGAACCCTGCTGCCCGGCAACATCGTGCCCATCCTCGCGGAAAACGAGGGCCGACACAATGAGGTCGAGGTCGTAATGGGTAAATAATAGCATGAAAAGATATAAACTATTAACCGTTTTCTTGATGATGCTGAGCTTAGTCTCCACCGGCTGTGCCGCTGCTACCACGCAGGAGAAGAATGATAACCTAGAGGAGCCTGTGGTGCCCCCCGCTAAGCAGTTGTATTCACGCTTGCAGCATGTGGTGGATTCCGGCAAATTCATCTTCGGACATCACGACGACACCGCCTATGGCCATACATGGAAGTATGAGGCAGACCGCAGCGACGTCAAGGATGTGGTAGGGGATTACCCCGGATTGATGAACTGGGACCTCGGACTGATAGAGTATCGCTCAGAGAAGCAGCTCGACGGCGTCCCCTTTGAATTTATCCGCATGGAGGTGAGGAAGCAGCACGCCCGCGGAGGTATCAACTCCTTCAGCTGGCACTTGCGCAACCCCGCCACAGGTGGTGACTCTTGGGACACCTCCGCCACTAATGTGCATGATATCGTCACCCCGGGCACCGCGCTCAACGATACCATCAAACGCTGGGCATCCTACGCCGCCCAATTCTTCCTCTCCTTGAAGGATGAACAGGGCAACCGCATACCGGTGCTCTTCCGTCCTTGGCATGAGCATACGGGCAACTGGTTCTGGTGGGGCAAAGAGTACTGCACTCCCGACGAATACAAGGCGTTGTGGCGCATAGTGCGCACCATCTTCGATAAGATGGGCGTCGATAATGTGCTATGGGTTTATTCCCCCGACAAGGTCGCCGACGAGGAGGAGTACAAAGAGCGCTACCCCGGCGATGAATATGTGGATATCCTGGGTGCCGACGTGTATCATTTCAACGCCGGTGAGGGACTTGAGGACTACTTCAAGCGTGCCCACATACAGCTCAACGCCGCAAAGCATATGTCGCAGCTCACAGGAAAACTGATGGCGCTGAGCGAGACCGGCTCGGAGTCGCTACCCATGCCACGTTGGTGGACAAAGGTGCTGTTGCCTCTCTGCTCAGAGTATCATATAGCTTATGTCTGCGTTTGGCGCAACGCATACCAAGAGGAGAACCCCACGCATTTCTACGCACCATTCCCCGGACAGGAATCGGAGGCGTCTTTCATACAATTTTACAATAATCCTAAAACTCTTTTCGCAAAAGACCTGAAAGAGATTAAATAGAAATAATTTCATCGACTATGAGCAACATATTTGAAACACGCAAAGAGCTCGTTCTCTCCCGTTATGAAGAGCTTGTCTCTCGTAAAAATACACCATT
>CAZLJS010000021.1:0-15254 GCA_964559895.1 uncultured Sangeribacter sp. | reverse complement strand
ACTCCAGCGCGAAACGGCATTTAATAAATTTCGCATCGGCGGGTATGGTGTCTGTGATCCATGTGGAATACCCATCGGTGCGTATAGCGTCAGCAGATAATTTTTCAGCAGATACTCGTGATGTATTAACAGTATATGCATTGGCACCGGCAATAGACAATGCCAATAAAACAATAGGAGAATATTTACGCATTATAAACATATTTAAAAGAGAGAGGGGGGAACGCACACATCACTGTGCCATCATTCCCCCCTATTACCTTGATTAAATTTTACCTGTACCTATTTTATATACCTAATATTGTATAATTAAGAAAAACTGTCTTAGAAAGAGAATCCGGGGTTCTGGGTGTATAATCCACCGGAGAAGTTGTACTGATTAGTAGGAATGGGATAATACTCATCCTTTTCAGCGGTGAAGTTGGCGTTCTGGTAATAAACGCGGTTATCCTTCTCGCAATTGATATACTTCGTCATAACGTCAGCGGCGATGCCCCAGCGCACGAGGTCGAAGTAGCGTTCACCCTCGAAGGCAGTCTCCAAACGCATCTCAGTGCGGAGCGCCTTGCGAGCATAGTCTTGAGTCCAACCGGTAGCGGGATAAAGGCCGATGTTATAGTTGGCGGCATCCTTGGAGGCGTCGTTGAAGTCCTTAACATAGGGGGAGTTCATGGCGCGTTGGCGAACGGTGTTGATAATATTGCGAGCCTGGTCGAGGTCAGAACCGATTTCTATGAGAGCCTCAGCCTTCCAGAGAAGGAGATCGGCGTAACGGATAATCTGCCAGTTCAACTGAGAAGCGCCCCATGGCCAGCCTTGGAACATATCGGAGCTTTCGGGGGATACCCAGAAACGTTTCACGCAGTTGTAGCCATAAGTACCTTGGTCACGTACCCAGAGCTCACAGGGTGAGTCGGTGTATGTTTTCCAACGGATAGATGGGCGGCCAACGACGAAGTCCAAACGGGGATCGACGCTGTGGGTAGCGTTGGTGAGGGAGTAGTTGCCATCGGCGTCAAAGGATACCACGCTGAAGTCGGGGAGTGACTGATAGTCAAATACGGGGAGACCGTTGGCGTCTGTCTGATATGCGTTGATAAGGTCTTGTGAGGGGAGGAAGAAGCCGTCACCATGGTAAGGGCTGCTACCTGCCGGAGAGTTAAGAAGGTTGCTCCAGTTGATGCGGCCACCACTGGGAGTACCGTCGTTCATAGAGTATTGGATAGCGAATACAGACTCGCTGCCGTTCTCGTTGGCTACCAGGTCGAGGCCTTGGAAGTCGTTAAGGAGTGAATAGCGGCCCGAAGCGATGACTTGGTCGATAAGCTTAACCACCTCTTGGAGCAACTCCTTGTTGATGCTAGTCACGCGGTGAGTCTTCTCATCCTGCTGATAAGCTTGGTATAGCTTCACCTTAGCCTCATAAGCGAGGGCGATATATTTGTGAATTCTACCCACCTCAGGTTGAGTCTCGGGGAGCGCTTTGGCAGCGTCGTCGAGCTCTTGGGCTATCATAGAGAGGATCTGGTCGCGAGTATATTCATCGTTGGAGATAGATGTATAGTCGGGGGTATCCACGTTCTCGTCGAAGTAAGGAATCTTGTTGAAGAGGCGAGAGAGCTCAAAGTAGAAGTGAGCGCGGAGCACCTTCATCTCGGCGATGCGGGAAGAGCGGTTAGCAATTTCGTCGTCGCTGTAAGCGTTGAGCACCTTAAGGGCGGAGTTGCAGCGCTGTACGGAGCAATAGAGGTGATACCATTTGCTATCAAGGTTGCCATTGTCAGGTTGGATATCAAATATCTCCATGCGGTGAATCTCATTGAGGTCACCAACGCCACCGCCACCTTTGTAGGCATTGTCGGCACGCACCTCACCGAAAGACCAGTTGGAGGTGGGATAGCACCATACGCTCCAGTCCTGACCCTCAGGACCGCCCAGAGCGGCATAGGCAGCGTTAACGAGGAGCTCGGCGCCGTCTGACGAGCCCATCACGGCATCGTTGAGGCTTCCCTGGGGCTTATTCTCCAGAAAATCGTCGCTACATGCGGAGAGCATTGCAGCACATCCCAAAGCTAAAAATATATTGTGAAGTTTCATTGTTTTGTTCAGAATTTAAAGGTTGTTGATTAGAAGCCAAATTGAATACCGAGAGTGAACTGGCGGGGAAGAGCGTAGGGATAACCGAGGCCTTCGGGGTCAGCACCTGTGTATTTGGTGATAGTGAACACGTTTTGTGTCTGGAAGTAAACGCGGGCGCTGCTCAGGTGAAGTTTCTTCTGCACCTTGTCGGGGAGGGTGTAGCCCAAGGTGAGGGTCTTCAAGCGAAGGAATGAACCATCCTCGATGTAGAAGCGTGAAACCTCATTCTCGTTGTTACCATTGTCGGTAGTGGGAGCGGGGGTGTCGCAGTTGTAAACGCCTGTGGTGAGGAACTCATTGTAAGCGTTGGCGGCGTCGAGCAAGCGTTTGGAGTGGTTACCGGTCCAGCATTGGAAGAGGTCGGTGTAATATTTGGAGTTGTTGTAGGCATCGCGGATGATGCTATTGAAGAACAAGCTCAGGTCGAAGCCTTTCCAGTAGCCTGCCAAGTTGATACCGAAGGATGCTTTGGGGAGATCGCTGCCCAACCAAGTGCGGTCGCTGCTGTTGATCTTACCGTCACCATTGGTATCTACATATTTGATACGACCTACCGCGGGTTTACCAAACTCTACGCTATATTTGCTGCAGTACTCATCCACCTCAGCTTGAGTGTGGAATACGCCGTCTGTCTCATAACCCATCCAAGAGCCGTAAGCCTGGCCTACGAGAGATTTGTCGATACCGTTACCACCACCATAGGTGTAGTAGATATCCTCAAGAAGAGATGTCACCTTGTTGCTCTGTACGCTGACGTTCAAGCCTACCTCATAGCGGAAGTCGTTGATATTGTCGCGCCAGTTGAGTTGAGCCTCAAAACCTTTGTTTTGCATAGAACCACCATTGTACCAGCAGTAGCCACCCTCACCAATAACGGCGATATAGGGTTTCTCTACGAGCATATCGTTGGTCTTCTTGTAGAAGTAGTCGATAGAACCGGTGAGGCGGTTGTTGAGGAATCCGAAGTCGATACCAACGTTAGTTTGGTAAGTTCTTTCCCATTTCAGGTCGGGGTTAGTGGAACGGGTCTTATAAGCGCCGGCAGCGAGAGTGGTGCCGTCACCATTCATATTATAAGATGCGTTGTTGAGAGATGCGAGGTATTTAGTATAGAACGCCTCGTTGTCGATGATATCGTTACCGTTGATACCCCAAGAAGCGCGGAGCTTCAACTCGTTGAGCCATGTAGAGGTCTCATGCATGAACTTCTCTTGGCTGATGCGCCAACCTGCGGAGAAGGAGGGGAAATAGTCGGCATTGTTGTCGGGGCTAAGGCGTGAGGATGCATCGCGACGGAGTGTGAAGGATGCCAGATATTTATCATCGTAGGTGTAGTTCAATTTGCCAAACAAAGACCACATAGAGTAGTTGCTGGCACTAGAGTCAACGTTCTTACCGGCAGTGACGCCAGAGAGATACCAGTAGTTCTCATCCTCGATGGCGAGGTCGGTACCGTATGCCCACAAATTCTCTGAGTGATATTTCTTAGCCTCCACACCGAGAAGTGCCATGAAGGAGTTCTTGCCGAAGTCAATGTTGTATTGAGCGGTGTTGGTCCATACCCAGTCGGTATTTTTGATATTCTCTTGAGTAAGCTTGTTGACAGTGTCGCGGAGCCAAGCGGGCTCAAAGGTCTTGTCATCTTCGTTGTAGAAGTTCACACCGAAGTTAGTCTTGACAATCAAGTTCTTGACGGGCTCGATGGAGAGGTAAGCGTTACCAAACACGCGCCAGTATTCATGCTTATTGTTAGCCTCATTTTCGATAAGGCGAAGGCCGTTGGGAGTATCGCCGAGGATGTCGGAGATAGCGTCGTTATAAACGCCGTCAACGTCGTAGATGCTGCGTGCGGGGTGCTGCTTAACGGCGGCTTCCTCGATACCACTGGGGGCGTTGTGTGATTTCCACCAGTTGACAGCTACGTTGCCACCTGCACGGAGTCGATTGTTGAGGAATGAGTAGTCGGAGCTCAAGCGGGAGTTGACGCGTTGGAAATCGGTACCCTTGATGATACCATCGTGGTCAAGCCAGCTGAGAGAGAAGGATGAGGAACCATTCTCGGCACCTTTGGATAGGCCGATGCTATATGTCTGCATAGCGGCGGTGCGGTGGATCTCTTTCTCCCAATCGGTGTCTTGGGCGATGACCTTAGTGCCGTTGACGTTGGTATAGTCTTGCAATTTAGGAGTGGCGCCGTTGCCATAGACAGCGGAGTTAGGGGTAGCGCCATTGTTGGCGTTCTTGTAAGCGGCCCAATATACTTGGCCCCATTCATCAGCGTTGAGCAGGTCAAGACCTGACTGATAGGATTGTACGGATACTGTGGCGTCGAAGGTGACGTGAGTCTCACCCTTCTTAGCGCGTTTGGTAGTGATGATGATCACACCATTGGCAGCCTGCGCACCATAGATAGCGGCAGAGGAGGCGTCTTTCAATACCTGGATAGATTCGATGTCGTTGCTGTTGAGGATAGTAGCCACATTTTCACGAGTCATCACACCGTCTATCACATAGAGGGGACCGTTGGCCTCGCTACGGAAGGAGGAAGCACCACGGATAGAGACTGAGGTGCTGGTACCACCCGGGGTACCATCGGTAGTGATATTCATACCTGCCACGCGGCCTTGCAATGCCTGCATAACGTTGCCTGTGGGGGAATCTGCCACATCTTTCATGTGAACCACAGAGACAGATCCTGTCAAGTCTTTCTTCTTCTCAGTGGAGTAACCTACCACTACCACCTCATCGAGCACTGAGGTATCCTCTTCGAGGAGGACAGCCATTTCAGCTGAGGCTTTAAGAGAAAGTGTCTTATATCCCACGTAAGAGATAGTGATTTTAGAGCCGGCAGGGACAGCGAGGGTGAACGCACCGTCGATATCTGTCGCGATACCGTTTTTAGTTGCCTCGGAGTAAACGGTGGCTCCGATGAGAGGTTCATTGTCAGTCTTCGACAACACTGTGCCATGCACCGTGATATTCTGTGCTATGGCGCCCAAAGCGCCTACTACGGCGAGCAAAAGGCTTACTAAAGTTCTTGTCATGGTGATTTATATTTGATTTATTATTTTTCCATTATTTGATAAGCTCCTCGGGAAGCTGCGGCATGGCGCCGTTTTGAGTGCAGACATACGCGGAGACCTTGACAGCACGCTCGTGTGCTTCGGCTACGCTCTTGCCGTTAAGGATGGAGGCGATGAACGCCGCGGTGAAGGAGTCGCCCGCGCCTACGGTGTCGGCCACCTCTACTACCGGTGTCTCCTGGAAGGAGAAGTTACCCGGGGTGAAGACGTAGCTGCCGTTGATGCCACAGGTGAGAATCAGCATCTTGAGGTTGTATTTACCCAATATCAGCCAACATTTGTCTTGCAAGTCTATGCCGGGATAGCCAAACAGACGGCTCACGGCTACCAA
Source organism: uncultured Sangeribacter sp. (assembly GCA_964559895.1). Taxonomy (GTDB): domain Bacteria; phylum Bacteroidota; class Bacteroidia; order Bacteroidales; family Muribaculaceae; genus Lepagella. Next base: position 9,701 of record CAZLJS010000021.1, on the reverse strand, counting down.
CTCCTCATCGTTGATTTTCAGGATATTGCACTGCTTGATGGAGTTGCGGATGATATCCTTGGTGTAGAAACTTTGACGCAGGTTGATGTCGAAGACCTTGAGGGCGTCGTTCTCCGCGGGAATATCGTTGATAAAATCATTGATAGTGGTGCGTGAGACGATGGAGCGCTGTGCCAAGGAGCCGAAGCAGACGGCTTTGGTGTGGCGGGCGATCTCTTTGAGCTCGTCGGTGTAGGGGATGTTGTCCCATGCCACGTTCTCTTTGATTTCGTATTGGGGAACGCCCTCTTCGTCAAGTTCCACAAGTACCGTACCGGTTGGATACGGCACTTGTGAGATACACATATTGAGATTTTTTGCTTTGAAGTTTTCGAGGATCTCTTCGCCGAGTTTATCATCGCCTACGGCACTTACCACGCGGCTGTTGAGGCCGAATTGAGACACATGGTATGCGAAGTTGGCCGGAGCGCCACCTATTTTTTTACCTTCGGGGAGCACGTCCCATAGTGCTTCGCCCATTCCTACGATAAGATCATTCATGGTGTTATCTATTGTTATGATTTTTTGATTTTAAATGTGTAAAGGAGTAAGTAAGCCACACCGACGAGCATCACGGCAACGGCGCCGTTCTGGCTGCCCATAGAGTCGGAGGCGAAGCCCATGGCGAGGGGGAAGATAGTACCGCCGAAGAGTCCCATGATCATAAGGCCGGAAACGGCGTTTTTCTCTTCGGGGGTGTCGAGGAGCGCCTGTGAAAAGACGATTGAGAAGATATTGGAGTTGCCAAATCCTATGAGGGCTACGCAAGCGTTGAGGGCCCATAGTGATGAAGAGAAGAAGAGCGCTACCATGGCTACCAACATCATCGCCACGCTGACGGCGAAGAATTTACGCGCCGCTACATAACGGAGTATGAACGCGCCGGAGAAGCAACCGATGGTACGGAAGATGAAATATACGCTGGTGGCGAAACCTGCCTCCTCGATGGAGAGACCGAGACGGTCGATGATTAGTTTCGGAGCGGTGGTGTTGGTACCTACGTCAATACCTACGTGGCACATGATGCCAAGGAAGCATAGCAGGATGAAGGGGCGGCCCAGGAGCTTGAGGCAAGCGCCTACGCCCGAGGCTTTGTCCTGTTTCTCCTCCTCAATAGGTGTTGCACCGAGGATAGCTACCGACAATAAGCATACTGCCGCGTAGATGGGGAAGAGCACTCTCCAGCCGTAACCAAAGGTGGGCATGGCGGTGGTGAAGCCCCACGCCGCGATGATAGGCGCCAGGAAGGAGGCGATGGCCTTAACAAACTGTCCGAAGGTGAGCGTGGACGCCAATTTGGAGGGGGCGATAAGGTTGCTAACCAACGGGTTGAGGGAGGTCTGCATCAATGCGTTACCGATACCCAACAGAGAGAAGGAGATAAGCATCATGGCATAGGTGGCACCAAACATCGGGATGATAAGTGACACCAATGTGACGATGAGGCTCACCAATACTGTCTTTTTGCGTCCTATCTTATTCATCAACAAGCCTGTGGGCACGGAGAAAATCAGGAACCAGAAGAATACTAACGAGGGGAAGAGGTTTGCCTCAGAGTCGGTGAGACCGAGGTCTTTCTGAACATAGTTGGATGCGATGCCTACGAGGTCCACAAACCCCATGGCGAAGAAGCAAAGCATCACCGGTATGATCTGCGCCATTGAAGAGCGCGCTGTCTTATTTGCTGTCATTGCGATACTATATTTTTCAGGTTAATTATTTGGTAAGAGGGTAAGCGTTGAAAGATGTGATGCGCGCTTTGCCATCGAGGGCGCTCACGGTGATGGTGGTGTAGGGCTCGGTAGGGAATACCAAGTTGGTCATGGCGAAGCGTCCTTCACCGTCGAAAGCTTCTATGGAGCAGCGGTCGAGGAAGAGGCGCAGTGTACCTACGTTGGAGTCGTTGAATGTTGGAGCTGTGGTGGTGGCGGCGAAATCAGCGCTGAAGTCTGTGAGGCCACTGGCAGTGCGGTCCATGGAGAATATCTTCTCCGCAGCGTCGAGTCGCATCGCCACCTTCTCACCCTTGCTATTTGATAACTCAATCAGTAAGGCTCCCGCTCCTTTTAAATCATAACCCAATAATATTTCGTTGAGGCCGTTGGCATCCGGCAACTCGTATGAAACGCTTTTCTTAGTGACGGTGTGGGCACCGTAGCTTCTTTTCTTACCGCGCAGGCTCTCCATCTCGGGCACCGGTGTGCTGCTGAGATACACCTCACCATCGGGGGCGCGGAATAGTCCCAGGTCGCGGGCGATGGTGTTGGCGCTGCGGTATTGGCGTGTCGGCACCTCGTTGGCATACTGCCAGTTGCTCATCCACGCTATGGCAGTGCGACGGGAATCGGGGGCTCCGCTCCATGTCACAGCGGCGTAATGGTCCTTGCCGTAGTCCATCCATTTGGCTACCTCGGGAGCTGTCTCGGCGGTGAACTTATGACCGTCGAAGTCGCCGATGAAGTATTGTGTGGCGCTACCACCCCAAGGGCTGCCCGGGTTGATGTTGCAGATAAGCACCCAGCGCTCCTCGTCGCTACCCTTGATGGGGAGCTTAAAGAGGTCGGCACATTCCCATACTCCATCTTGGCAACCGTAGCCCTTGCCGAAATGGCTCTCCAGCGTCCACTCCTTAAGGTCGTCGGAGGTGAAGAGCAGCATCTCATGTTCTCCGGCTCCGGCGAGGATAAGGTTCCATTTGCCGATTTCGTCGTTCCAGAACATGTTGGGGTCGCGAGCCTCCTTGTCGGTAGTGATGATGGGGTTGCCGGGGTAGATGTCAAATGTGCGGCCGTTGTCGCTACTGTGGGCGAGGCTCTGCACCTGGCTCTCCGCCGCGGAGGTATAGATAGCTACTACGGCGTCCTTGCCGAAGCCTGCTGTGTTGTTGTGGTCAACCACGCTGCTACCGCTGAAGACGGTGCCAAGGCCGTTGGGCTCGATGGCGAGGGGAAGGTGTTCCCAATGGATGAGGTCGCGGCTCACGGAGTGCGCCCATGTCATATTCTGCCATTTAGAACCGTAAGGATTGTATTGATAATAGAGATGCCACTCACCATCTTTATAGAACATTCCGTTGGGGTCGTTCATCCAACCATAGAGCGGAGTGTGATGGTAAGCGGGACGGTATTTCTCTGTGTTCTCTGTATTAAAGGTGTCGGTGAGCTCCATGCGGCTCCAGCAGATGGCGTTGGCATTCTTGCGAGTGCGGTCGGGATTGTCGGAGGCGACTACGTTGAGCACCACATTACCTTTAGATGTATAAGGAGTGATATCGAAGGGGACAGAAAAATCCACCTTGTGGTCGGCGAGACGTGCGTAGAAGGTCCTCACTAGGTTACCGTCAACGAGAACGTCGATACGCGCGTCGGGCATAGCTTCCTCGATGGGGAGAAGCAGATAATGCGCTTTGGAGTCGATGCGTACCATGCTGTTTTTGTCGCCGGGGTGGGTGAACGTCAAGCCTTCCGCAAACGCGCCCTGAAGGCTGCTTGCCATGATGGCTGATAAGATGATTTTTGCTGTGAGCTTCATGTCTGTTTTTTCGTTTTAGTTTTTCTTCACCGCAAATTTATATATGGTGCAATAGTCGGGTATGACAAATTTCGTTCGTTTGATGATACAAATGTTTCATCGCAACTTTTTTGACATATTATGCAACATATCTACCTATGTTTCAACTTTTTTGGCTATCTTTGCATCGGAACTAACTTGAGTTGCGCTATTTACCCACATTTTTATCACTAAGGGAATTTATCATATTAGATCATGTACAATAGAAGAATCATGAATAAACTAAAGACCAAACATATCATCTCATCACTGCTGCTGATATGCATGCTATGCATTGTCGGCGGCTGCTCCCAACGCGATGCTAAATATAAGATAGGTGTGTCGCAATGTAGCTCCGACGACTGGCGCGAAAAGATGAACGAGGAGATACGTCGCGAGGCAATGTTTCACGACGACGTGGAGGTGGAAATCCTCAGCGCCGAAGACAACAACGACAAGCAGATTGCCGACCTGCATCACTTCGTCGAGGAGGGGTGCGACATCATCATCGTATCACCGCGCGAGGCAGACGCCCTCACCCCTACCATAAAAAAGATTTACGAGAGCGGAACACCGGTGATCATCTTCGACCGCAACATCAACGGCGACAGCTACACCGCATACCAAGGCGCCGACAACAAAGCGATAGGGGCCTCCGTGGCGCAATTGGCGCTACGCATCACCGACAATGACGTGCGCGCCCTGGAGATATACGGTCTCCCCGGCTCCACACCCGCCAAGGACCGCCACGACGGTTTCGCCGACCTGGCTGCCAACGACCCCGCCATTTCACTGCTAGGCATCGGTTACGGCAACTGGAACCCATCCGACGCCGCCGTTGCCACCGACTCCTTACTAAAACGCCATCCCGAGACAAACCTCATATATGCCCACAACGACCGTATGGCGATAGCCGCCGCAGCGGTCGCCGACAGCCTGGGACGCCCCGATATTAAAATCATCGGCGTCGATGCCGCTCCTAACATCGGTATTCAAGCTGTGGCTAACGGCACCATCGACGCCTCGTTCCTCTACCCTACCGAGGGTTATCAGCTAATCCGCACTGCAAAAGCCATCCTCGAGGGGAAACCTTACAGCAAAAATATCGTTTATCCGGCAGTCTCCGCCGTCGATTCCTCCAATGCCGAGATTCTGTTGATGCAGAACAATACCCTCAAGGAGGAGACCTCCAAGATGGAATGGCTCAAACATAGCGTCGATTCTTATTGGCGACAATACTCCACACAGAAGACTATATTATATGGTGTGATTATCATCCTTTGCCTCTCGGCTGTGTTGATATTCACCTTGATGCGCGCTTATTGGACACATAAGCGCCACCGCGAGGCCCTCGATGCCCAGAACAAGGAGCTGCAACGACAACGCAACGAGCTCGACTCCTTATATAAACAGGTGACACGCGCCACGCAAGCCAAGACTATATTCTTCACAAACGTCTCCCACGACCTGCGTACCCCGCTGACGCTCATTGCCGAACCGGTGGAACAGCTCGCCGAAGCGCAGAATATCACCGACAAGCAACGGATGCTGATGCAACTCGCCAACAAGAACGTGAAGGTGCTGCGCCGTCTTGTCAACCAAATACTTGATTTCCAGAAATATGAGAGCGGCAAGCTATCTGTCAATCTCACAGAGACCGACGTGGCACAGACGGTAAGCGAATGGTGCGACTCCTTCCGCAACCTCGCCGTGAAGCGCCACATGAAGCTAAAAACGGATATCCCCTCCACACCTATCATGATGGCTGTCGATTACGACAAATTTGAGAGCTTATTCCTCAACCTCATGTCCAATGCCTTTAAATACACCCCCGACAATGGTGCTATCAGCGTATCCCTCACCACCACCGACGATAAAATACGCCTCACCATCTCCGACAATGGTAAAGGTATGACACAGAGTGAATTGGAGCACATCTTCGAGCGCTTCTATCAAGTAGATGAGGTGCATCCCGAAGGCTCCGGCATAGGGCTTACACTGGTCAAGAGCATCGCTAAAATGCATGGCGGAGACATCGCCGTGGATTCGGCACTCGGCAAGGGCTCCACGTTCATCGTCACGCTACCCATCACGCACGTCGAGGAGGTGACATCAGAACGTGTGTCGCACAACTCCGCAGAGACCATCACCACGGAGCTATCCGACGTAGAAACACCTGATAATGAGGCTATCCAAGAGGATAATGGCGAGGATGAACTGCCACGCCTGCTAATCATCGACGACAACGCCGATATACGCCGCCTCGTGGAGGGGCTCCTTTGCGATAAATATCATATCATCAAAGCCGGAAATGGCAAGGAGGGTATCCGTCGCGCTCAGAAATATATCCCCGACCTGATTATCTGCGACGTGATGATGCCTGAGATGGATGGCTTCGAGACCTGCAAACACCTCAAGAATGAGGTGGCGACATCTCATATACCTGTGCTTATGCTCACTGCCTGCAGCGCCGACGAGCAACGCGTGGCAGGATATGAGTGCGGTGCCGACGGCTACCTATCCAAGCCGTTCAATTCCAAGGTATTAGCGGCACGCTGCGAAGCACTTATCCTCAACAGACGACGCGTCGTGGACGCCTTGACGACCAACAACGACCTCCCGACACCATCACCTCAACAGACTGCTAAACCTAAAGAGGAGACGGCGGCGCCTTCCACTATCGCAAATATCAACGAATCGTTGGGTGACATCGACTCCGACTTCTATACCCGATTTGTGCAGCTCATAGAGGACCGTCTCTCCGACGCTAACGTCACCGTGGAGGAGCTGGCAGACGCTATGGGACTGAGCCGCGTTCAGTTCTACCGCAAGATAAAGGCGCTCACCAACTATTCCCCCGTGGAGTTTCTGCGCATATCTCGCCTCAAGAGGGGCCGCGCTCTGCTGCAACGCACAGACAGCACCATCGCCGAAGTAGCCTACAAGGTAGGGTTCTCCTCACCCGGATATTTCACCAAATGCTACCGCGATTACTTCGGAGAAGCTCCCTCAGCCCTCAAAATCAAATAGTTGGCTAACCATTCTCCTGTCAATCATTAATAATCATCTGCATATTGCGAAGCAGCGAGGGTGAGATATCCTCACCGCGAGTGCGTGATATAGAGGCTATTATATCCGCAATCGGCAACGGCGACTCGTCTGTCTCGACGAATAGCCTGTCTAGCGGCACCATCGCCACCGTATCGGCGTTGTAGCGCTCACCAAAAGAGAGGTGGCATCCGGCGTCGAGGAGCATCTTAGCCACTGTGGGCTTGCCGCGGAACCCATGAATAATCCAGGGCTGGGAGCAACGATACTCCTTGCGTAACCCCACTATGATATCATGCGCCTTAACCTCATGTATTATCAGCGGTTTAGCCACGCTCTCCGACAGCTCTATATGCCTTTTAAACAGCAACATCTGCTGAAACAGCGGCGCGGCGCCTCGCACCGTGTCAATACCGCACTCCCCTATCATCTTCACCTCCGGCGCATCGGCATACTCCATCATACGCGCAAAGGCTGCATCTACGTCGTCAGCACCGGCGTTCCAGGGATGAATGCCCAAGCTGCACCTCTCCCCCACCCCGGGGGTGTTCCCCATGGTGATAATGTCCCAATTGACAATCCCTTCAGGATAGGGCAATGCATGATGACTATGTATATCGTAAATCATAACTATTCCGTTTATCCGCACCGCGGCTACTGCTATTTCTTGATATAAAGCAATGTCTTCTCTATGAACTTATTGAAGGATAACGTGGCGGCATAACGCGCCGCGGCTTGTGTCCCCATCTTACGGCGCACGGTAGCATCGGAGGCGAGGGTGAGGATAGCTTGTGCCATCGCCATCTTATCCTCCGGGGAGACAAACAGCGCGCCACCCTGAAGACCCAGATACTCCACTGCGATAGGGGTGGAATTGATAATCTGTGGCAACCCCGCTGCCATAAACTCCAGGTTGGGATAACCAAAAGAATCCTTGGTGCTATACGGGAACACCCCGATATGCGCTTGCGACAAAAGGTGGCCGATGCTCTCGCCCGAACCTATCTTCCACGTTATCATATTCATGGTGTCGGCATTAATGGCGCGACGGCGCAACGTGTCGATATAGTCGGGATTTCCTTTCCCCACGATCCATAAACGGATACGCTTCCCTTTCAGTGCGGGGAGCGTGTCTAGGAGTGTCTCCAGGCCGCTACGTGCCACTATGGCGCCGTGAAACATCACTATGATAGGGCCTTTAGGCTCCTCGGGGACAGGTTGTGGCGGCAGATAGAGGCTATTATGCACCACGTGGAGGCGTTCGGCAGGAATGGGGAGGCTGCGCCACGCCCCTTTGAAGATGTCGCGCGCCACTACCGACGAGAAAAAGATGCCATCCAGCGCGCCCATCACCTTGCGCCAAAAGAAATTTCTACGGGGGGCTATGGGGTGGTGCAGGGTCATATATATCTTGATATCCCTTCTTCCCGCTAATTTACGAGCCAGCACGGCGGCATATGCCACCCCGGGAGACTGCGCTATCACTACGGCACCGGCGCTCTCCTCCTTCAGGTCGCGCTTCAACTCGCGTATCGAGTCCCAATCAAGCATCGACTGAAACGGGATATGTCGTATGTCGATGGCAGCGGCACGAAACAGCGAGTCCACCTCCTTGGCATCGCGCGTATAGGCGGTGACGCTCCATCCTCTATCAGACAGCGCGCGCCCTAGGTCGTGGGCATACCTCACCTCAGACGTACGTGCCACTGAGGTTAACAATAGCAATAGTCGCATTTATACCTTCTATTAAGTTATCTGACGCCGCTGCCGCTTAGTTGCGCGAGCTTAGCATCACTTCCAAATCATAATATTCTGTGGCGGTCACCGATGCCACCAGCTTATTGGTGACGTGTCCCTCATAGGTAATCACGCCGATGCGCATCCCCGGTGTAGTGACGAGCGCGTTCTCAAAGCCATGTTTGAGCTGTATGTCGTTGAAAAAGTTGTATAGACATGACGCCACTGCCATGGTGACGGTGCGAGGCGTCGAGATAGAGGGGGATGTCTCGTTGAAATCCAGGATGAACGCCTCCTCCTTGACCGCGCCCTTGAGGTGAAGTGGGAATTCAAAGGGGTTGGTGCAGTTGTCGAGGATAATGACATCGGCGCTCTTGACCTTATTGGTTAGCGTGCGTGGATGGATAACGCAGGTGGCGAGTGTCGGGCCGCACTCCGCTTGCGCTAGCTGCAATGCCGAGATATCGTTGTCCATAAGGGTGACGGATGCTCGCAGCGCCAGCGCAGCTTTCACAGCAGCCAAGGCACGGCTTCCTTCACCGAATACCAGCACTTCGCAGGGGTCGATGCCGGGGACACCGCCTAGTAGCACACCTTTACCCCCTCCGAGGAAGGAGAGCGCCTCTTGTGCATACCATAGCGCGGCGCGGCCATCCACCTCATCGACGATGTTGGCAAACACGGGCACTCCATTATGGCTAACCACCTTGTCGAGGCATAGCACGCAGATATTCTTGCTATTGAGCGCTTCGAGCACATCCTTACGGAAGAGCATGGCGTCGAACATACATAGCAACTTGGCGCCATCCTTCATTTTCATCACGTCGTCATAGCCTAGGGGTGCGTAGGAGAGCACATATTCCGCCAGGAGCGCCGTCTCTCGTTCCACTATATGCACCCCAAAGGAGGCGTATTTCTCATCAGTATAGCTTATCGAAGATGCTGCTCCGGTCTCCATGCAGATAGAGAGATTGGAGGAACAGAGGAGCCCGCATACTTCAGGGGTCAGAAGAAATCTGGTTTCTTCGCTGTCATGGTCATTCGCCACCAAACCGAGATCAAAGTCATCACGGACGGTCGTCGTTTCTTGTGGCTGTGGATGGGTTACGGGGTCATCGTTTGTATTCATAGCGGGAGAAATTTATGGTATCGTAGAAACGCCGTTCGGCGCTGTTTCATCGCAAAGTTAACAAATATTTCTTAATTACCCAAAAATAGTAGCTATTCAGCGTATCGCCTCAAGCCTGCTGCTCACACAGATGTGCTAACCCCGTAATTACCCAAAAATAGTAGCTATTCAGCGTATCGCCTCAAGCCTGCTGCTCACA
>CAZLJS010000020.1:10676-15635 GCA_964559895.1 uncultured Sangeribacter sp. | reverse complement strand
TGAATCCTTTTGGTGAGAAGATTGTTTATGCTATACTGAATATAAATTTGTAACTTTGCACTATGAAAACACGAAGCGAAGAGATTCAAACGGTAGGGGGGCACCCTCATCAAAAGATTCTGCTCCCTCTGTTCCTCTCATTTTTAAAGATCGGCGCTTTCACCTTTGGTGGTGGCTGGGCTATGATCTCCATTGTAGAAAGGGAATTGGTGGATAAGCGCGGGTGGTTGCCCCGTGAAGAATTCATCGACCTATTGGCTGTGGCGCAAGCCCTGCCTGGTATCTTGGCGGTGAATATGGCGTCTATCATGGGTGACAGGCTGCGTGGTGGCAAAGGTGCCGCTATAGCCGCTCTGGGCACCATCCTCCCTTCATTTATTATCATATTGCTAATAGCCATATTCCTGACGCCTGATATGATTAAGAACAACCATATCGTGTCGGCAATATTTATGGGCATTCGTCCCGCCGTGGTGGCGCTAATCATCGCGCCGGTGATAACTTCGGCAAAAGCAGCCAAAATCACCTTGAAAACGGTGTGGATTCCTATCATTGTAGCGCTTATGATCTCGCTCAATATCGGGTTTGTATCCAACCCCATACTCTATGTATTCCTTGGAGGCGTCGGCGGGTATCTCTATTTCCGTTATATCAATCGTAAAATTAAAACAGTGAAGTCATGAATATTTACCTTCAATTAATCTGGGCATATCTCAAGATCGGTATCTTTGGTTTCGGAGGTGGATATGCCATGCTTTCATTGGTTCAGCGTCTGGTAGTGACCCCCGGATGGATCTCCAATCAGATGTTTACCGACATCGTGGCTATCTCGCAGATGACTCCGGGTCCTATCGGCATCAACTCCGCCACGTATATAGGCTACACAGCTCCCTCGTTTGTAGATCCGTCGCTGCACGGCGTTTATTGGGGGCTGTTGGGATCGGCGCTCGCCACGTTGGCAGTGGTGCTGCCATCCTTCTTCTTAGTGCTGTATAGCAGCCACTTCATCTCACGCCATAGAGAGAGCGGCATCATCAACGGCATCTTCATGGGATTGCGCCCCGTGGTAATAGGTCTTATCGCCTCGGCGGCTATCCTGTTGATGAACAATGCCAACTTCAATCCCAACGGAGTGACATGGCAGCTGGTGACGAGCATCATCATCTGTGCCGTGGCTTTCTGTCTAGTTTATTTCAAGATACCATGGCGTGGCAAGCGCATCAAGATACATCCTATATCGGTGATAATCATGGCAGGTATCGCCGGTGCGCTAATCTATGCATAAGCATCATACAACGTAAATCAATATCTGAATTCTCTTATACAAATGGATGAATATCAACAATCTATAGATTATCTCTTCTCACAGCTGCCTATGTTCTCGCGCGTAGGTGGCGCCGCATATAAGCCGGGCTTGGAACGCGTGGAGAAGCTGGATGCCTTCTTCGGACATCCACACAGGCGCTATCCCGCCATCCACATCGCCGGCACTAATGGTAAAGGGAGCACATCGCACATCATAGCGTCGGTGCTACAAGCCGCAGGAATGAAAGTGGGGCTTTATACCTCACCACACCTCGCCGATTTCCGCGAGCGTATCAAGGTCAACGGCGAGATGATTAGCCGCGACGGTGTGGTGGATTTCGTCAACCGTTTCAAGAGCTCCGGCTACGATGGCGATCCCTCCTTCTTTGAACTGACCATGATGATGGCCTTCGACTGGTTTGCACGTCAACAAGTGGATATCGCTGTCATTGAGGTAGGTATGGGCGGCAGACTTGACTCTACCAATATCATTACCCCGTTGCTTAGCGTCATTACTAATATTTCATGGGACCATACGCAGTTTCTTGGCGACACGTTGCAGAAGATCGCTGCTGAGAAAGCCGGCATTATTAAGCCCGGCATCCCTGTGGTGATAGGTGAGCGCCAGGAGGAGACCACGCAGGTATTTCTCGATAAAGCTGCTCAGGAGGGGGCGCCTATCATCTTCGCTTCCGACAACGAGGATGCTATCTCTCTGACGCATACTGAAGCGGGTGACTGGCTGGTGACCCTCCCCTCGGGCAAGAGTTTCACCTGCCCGCTAGGAGGAGACTATCAGCGTTGCAACATCACCACGGCGCTTCATGCCCTACACCGCATCCCCGGCATCACACTCTCTGAGGAGGTGATAGCGCAAGGTGTGCAGGCTGTCATCAAGAGTACCGGACTTATGGGACGCTGGATGAGAGTAGGAGAGCACCCCACAATGATCTGCGACACAGGCCATAATCTAGCCGGCATTACGTTTAATATGGGCCAGCTGGAGCGTTGGCAACAGCAGCACCCCGAGTCGCGTTTGCTGATGGTGATTGGTTTCGTCGCGGATAAGGACGTGGATCATATCCTGCCGCTATTCCCCAAGGATGCCGAGTATTTCTTCAGCCAAGCAGGTATTCCGCGCGCCATGAAAGCCGAAGTGCTGGCAGAGAAAGCCGCTACGGCGTCGCTGCATGGCTCTGTCTATGGCACAGTCCCCGAGGCAGTAGCTGCGGCTGTGGCGAAGGCTAACCCCGACGACCTTATCTTCATCGGAGGCAGCACATTCATCGTCGCTGACTATCTTGCCGCTAAGTGATTATTATATTGGGAAAAATTACTAAATTTGCAATATTAAAAGAACTAAAACAACATAAGATGAAAAAAGAAATAAAGAGTGCCAACGCACCCGGTGCTATCGGACCTTACAGCCAAGCTGTAGTAGCCGGTAATCTAGTGTTCGTCTCCGGACAACTACCTATCCACCCCGAGACAGGTCTTATGCCCACTGATATCAAGGGTCAGACCGCACAATCCATCTCCAACATAGAGGCAATCCTCGCTGAGGTAGGCGCCACACTTGACAACGTGGTTAAAACTACCGTATTCCTTGCTGATATGAGCCTTTTCGGCGCTATGAACGAGGTATATGCGTCACGCTTCAAGGAGATCTATCCCGCACGTTGCGCCTTCGCTGTCAAAGAGCTCCCCAAACAGGCGTTGGTGGAGATCGAGGTGATCGCCGCTCTATAATTTTTAAGCATACCGATGTGATAAAGCATCGGTATGCTTCTTTTTTACCACAATCCGCAAAGACATGATCAATTATCTGCAAGTAGAGAATCTTACGAAATCCTATGGCGACCATATCCTATTCGCCGATGTCACTTTCTCGATAGGACAGGGGGAGAAGGTGGGCCTTATCGCACAGAATGGTAAGGGTAAAACCACTATGCTCCGTATCTTGGCCGGTGAGGAGGACTATGACAGCGGTCTTATAACGCTCAAGAAGGATCTCAAAATCGGTTACTTGAGCCAAGATCCGCAATTTGATCCGGAGAAGAGCATCCTCGACAATATCCTGGCTGAGAATATCCATGAGGAGGACTGGACCCACGCCGACCGTGCCCGTGAGTTGCTTCATAAATTGCAGATAGAGGACTTTAGCCAGCGTCCTACAACTATGTCTGGAGGACAGCTGAAACGCGCTGCGATAGCTCGTATGCTCCTCCTTGAACCGGATATGATGATTCTCGACGAGCCTACCAACCACCTGGACATAGCGACGGTGGAATGGCTTGAACAGTATCTCTCCACGAAGAAAACGACGCTGCTGATGGTCACTCACGACCGCTATTTTCTCGATAAGGTGTGCAACCGTATTATCGAGATAGACCGCTTGCAGACCTTCTGCTATGAGGGCAATTACGACTACTATCTGGCTAAGCGAGCCGAGCGTATGGAGAACCTCAACGCCGAATTGGCGAAGGTGAAGAACCTGTTGCGCACCGAGTTGGAATGGATGCGTCGTCAGCCCCAGGCACGTGGCTCAAAAGCTAAATATCGCATCGACAATTTCTACGAACTGGAGAAGCGTTCCCACATCGACCTTAGAGAGAAAAGCATGGACCCCAACGCGATGAAGGGCTCCTATATCGGATCTAAGATTTTTGAAGCCAAGGATGTGTCGAAGCGCTTCGGCGACAAAGTTATACTAAAGGATTGGAACTACACCTTTGCCCGCTACGACAAAATAGGCATAGTGGGAGAGAATGGCGTGGGTAAATCCACCTTTATCAAACTCCTGCTGGGCGAGATGCAGCCCGATAGCGGTCACTTCGACATAGGACAGACCGTGAAATGGGGCTATTATAGTCAAGAGGGAATGGTAGATTTCGACGAGAAAAAGAAGGTGATAGATGCTGTCAGGGAGATAGCCGAGGAGGTGTATCTCGATGAAAAGACACGCCTCAGCGCCTCGCAATTTCTCAATCATTTCCTATTCTCGGTAGCCGACCAGCAGAAATATATCTACAAGCTAAGTGGTGGCGAACGACGCCGTCTTAACCTGGCTGTAGTGCTTATGCGCAATCCCAACTTCCTCATCTTCGACGAGCCTACCAACGACCTTGACCTGGTGACGCTGACTATCCTGGAGGACTACATCGCCAATTTCAAAGGGTGTGTGATAGTCGTGAGCCACGACCGCTTCTTCCTGGACCGCATAGCGCAGCATCTATTTGTGTTTAAAGGGGATGGTGTCATCGAGGATTTCCCGGGCAATTACTCCACCTATCGTGAGGTTCAGCGTCTGCGTGAGGAGCAGGAGAAGGAGCAGCGCCGCGAACGTGAAGAACAGGAGAAGCGTCGTCAGAACGGCAATGCCGCCCCTGCTACTACGGCCAACTCATGGCGTGCGCCGCGTGAGAAAAAGGGGTTGTCGTTTAAGGAGAAGCGCGAGAAGCAGCAGCTGGAAATCGACTTGGAGAAATATGAGTCGGAGAAGCATGACCTGGAGCAACGTATGTCGTCTGGCGAAATGCCTACCGACGCTCTTGTCGCTGCGGGACAGCGCATGGCGGAGCTTGTCGATGCCATCGACACTGCCGAGATGCGGCTCCTTGAGCTAATGGAGATTGCCGGAGAGTAATGAACTTT
>CAZLJS010000020.1:0-10576 GCA_964559895.1 uncultured Sangeribacter sp. | reverse complement strand
CCGGGGAGGATGTCGGGGGTAGGACCGCCGGGGTTAAATCCTGAGATGGGCGCTGACGGCGCTGGAGCATCGGGGGTTGGCTCGGGAGCGCTTCCTTTAGTAGCATTGTGCTTCGATGGCACACGTTTGCCTCCTCCTTTATCACTGTTGGCAAAGGTCTTAACGCGGCGGCTCTCGTCGTCCCAGTTCTCAAACTTAGCAAATTGATGCACGAATCGCATATTGACCGTGTCGGTGGAGCCGCTACGGTGCTTAGCTACGATGAACTCTGCCAGGCCGCGGATATCGTTGCCCTGCGCGTCTTCAGATGATTTGGTGTAGTATTCCGGACGGTGTATGAAGCATACGATGTCGGCATCCTGCTCGATGGCACCAGACTCGCGGAGGTCGGAGAGCATGGGGTGTTTGTCGTCGCGCGACTCGTTCTGACGACTTAACTGTGATAGTGCCATGATGGGGATGTTTAGCTCCTTTGCCAATGCTTTTAGCGAGCGGGAGATGGTGCTGACCTCTTGCTCACGGTTGCCAAATTTGGTGCCGGTGGCGTTCATGAGCTGCAGGTAGTCAATGAGAATCATCTTCACGCCATGTTCGCGTACCAGACGGCGCGCTTTGGTGCGAAGCTCGGTGATGCTTAGTCCCGGAGTCTCGTCGAGGTAGAATGGCGCTCCGTATAGCTTGCGGATATTAGTGTTGAGTTGGTCCCACTCGATACTGGAGAGACGACCGCTCTTAATCTTCTCGCCGGGTAGTTCGCAGACGTTGCTTATCAGACGGTTTACCAGCTGCACGTTGGACATCTCCAGTGAGAACATGGCGATAGGTATGGAGAAATCCACTGCCATATATTTCGCCATAGATAGCACAAACGCGGTCTTACCCATTGCAGGACGTGCCGCCACGATGATGAGGTCGGAGTTTTGCCATCCTGATGTTAGCTTGTCGAGCTTGTCGAAACCGGTGGCGAGTCCGCTAAGACCCGACTCACGGTTGGAGGCTGCTTGAATCTGAGTGATGGCTTGCGTCAACACCGGGTCAATCTGTGTGACCTCACGCTTTAGCTGTGTCTGTGATATCTCAAACAGCGCACCCTCGGCTTCTTGGAGGAGGTCGTCGATATCGTTGCTCTCGTCAAACGCTTTGCTCTCAATGGCTGTGGAGAAGGTGATGAGGCGTCGTGCCAAGTATTTCTGGGCGATGATGCGCGCGTGGTATTCGATATTCGCTGCCGACATGACCCTGGAGGTGAGTTGCGCGATATACACGGGGCCGCCTATCTCATCCAACACCTTGTCTTGACGTAGTTGGTCGGTGACGGTGAGCATATCAATAGGCTTCTGCGCTTGGCTGAGAGCCGTGATGGCCGCGTATATCTTCTGGTGTGCCGGCTCATAGAAACAATCAGGAACGAGCATGTCGCTCACCACCATATATGCGTCTTTCTCAAGCATAAGAGCGCCAAGCACAGCCTGTTCCAGCTCTGTGTCGCGCGGTGGTAGTTTGCCTGTAGCGTCGGTAGATACAGGCTGTTGCTTTGTATATCTTCTAGGGGTACGTTGGTTTCCTTCCATGTTGTTTCTATTTAGCGACTGCAAAGATAACGTTTTAATTTGAAATATCAATCCCTCCGGCAGAACTGCGTGGCGATGTATTTTAGCGAGGACTTGCGTATGTGAATAAAAAGTTGTAACTTTGCACGCCATTAAATAGACAGGATCGCTACCTGTCGAAATGATGGGGTAGCTACCCATCGACAAAATTTTAATATTAAACTGCAGAAAAAAGATTAAAATGAAACAGGACATTCATCCCTCAAATTATCGCGAAGTGGTATTCAAAGATATGTCAAACGACGAGATCTTCATCACTCGCTCCACAGTAGCATCCAAAGAGACTATCACCGTAGATGGCAAAGAGTATCCTTTGGTAAAGCTTGAGATCACTTCTTCTTCACACCCCTTCTTCACCGGCAAACAGAAATTGGTGGATACCGCTGGTCGTGTTGATAAGTTCCGCAGCCGCTACGGAAACCGTATGGCCAAGAAATAAGATATTTAGGCTATATAAAATTATAAAAGGAATCACCGTGACGATGGCGATTCCTTTTTTTGTGCCCTATTGTGAAGGATAATGGGTGAGCCGGGGATTAGTTGCTTTGCACAACGTTGCGCTGCTTGATGCGCTCGATGATATCAGGATCAGGGATGTTAGGCTCCATTTTGTTATAAGCGGATTTAAGCACCTCTTCGTAGTCGCCGCATACCCCTTCATCTATAAGTTGAGTGTCGTATAGCGCCTTGATTTCATCCTTAAATTCATCGTAATCTATATCTATAGCTTCGCCAACGAGCATTCCTGCCAAGGCTCCGTCGCAAATAGTGGCTTGTGGTAGGTTTTCAGCTGCTGCCAGCATATATTTACGTAGTCCGGCAATGATAGTGTCGCGCAGGTCGCTGTCTGTTCGTGCTACCATTGACAAGGCATTTGCTGCGTAGATTTTGAAGAATTGGTTGATGCCTTCGCGATATAGGAAGTCCAAGAGCTTGTTGACGTCATATTTGATGAGGAAATACAGCGTGTCGGAAAGTATCTCAATACCGCTATCGCAGATGTAATATTCCAGCCAATCCTCATTTTGGCTCATACATTCCAAGATGACATCGATGCTATCAGCATTTCCGACCTCGCCAAGTAGCATAATGGCGTTGTCCACTAATGGGTAACCTATCTGCTCATTGTCGGGGTTGTCGGCGGTGAGGCCCAGTGCGTAGTAGAGGATAGCCTCCAGGTCTTGGCGTAGTTCATCTTTGGGTAGTTCTAACACCTTTTCTATGTGCGCCATATCCACGGGAATGTTCTTGTCGGCGTTCAGCTCATCAAAGACCCATGGGTGCTTTATATCCAGTGTGGTGGGGTAGATAGGATGTTGATATGTGTATTCACCTTTGGCGTAATCCTCATTGTAAGGATATAGATTGTCAAACTCGTCCTCGCGCACTATATATTCTATCTCCTCTTCGGGGAGGTTGGCTCTCAAGGTGGGGAGATATTTATTTAGATCTTTGCGCGAATTGACTATTAACATATGCTTGCCATCAAGTCCAAAGTCATACTCAATCAGTGGGGTGTCGTCGTTGTCCTCTTGCAGGAAATATTCAGTTAAACCAAACTCGTCGCAAGGTTCAATGCCACCCTCTTCGGCAAATGCTATCGCGCCATAAATGATATTATGAGCCTCGTCGTAGCTTATCTCCATCATGTCTTGAGAGTTGGAATATTGGTTGATGGTATCCTCTATCTCTTGAGGCTCGCAGTTGAATTTGTAGAAGCTATCTTTGACGCCAAGACAATGAGTGTCAACGAGGTAGAAACCTGCTGATTGTGAGCCTTGTTTATGTTGACGTATCACTACTATAATAGCTAACCCCTCCTTTTGCCAATCTTTGTTGATAATGCATTTTGCGACCGGGAGAGTGCGCATACGAGTACGAATATGTTTCTCCGGCGTTAATGGAGCGGAAGCTGTAGCTTTAGTTTTCTTCTTTGCCATATTTTTAGTTGTTATGGCGCAAAGATACTATTTTTTATTAATAAAATAAAAGAGGGGTAATGAATTAGGGGTAATGTCGTGGAAATTTTGTAAATTTGCAGAAAATTTCACTAGCCCGTAGAACAGGTAAACATAACGTTGGAGGGCACAACTGTTTAATAAATGATTCAAGTAAACAATTTGGGCATCCAGTTCGGCAAAAGAACACTCTTCCAGGATGTAAATCTCACTTTCAATAGCGGCAACTGCTACGGTATCATTGGAGCCAATGGTGCCGGCAAATCCACATTAATGCGAATACTCTCCGGCCAATTGCAAGCCACCCACGGTACCGTCACCTTCGGTCCGGGCGAGCGTCTGTCGGTGCTATCACAGGATCACTTCGAGTTTGACGAGTGTACAGTGATGGAGACAGTGCTTCGCGGCCACACCGTCCTTTGGGACATCATGCAGGAGAAGGACGCTATTTATGCTAAACCCGACTTTAGCGACGAGGATGGCATCCGTGCCGCCGAGCTAGAGGAGAAATTCGCCGAGATGGAGGGTTGGAACGCCGAGAGCGACGCCGCCGCGCTCCTTAGCGGATTGGGCATAAAAGAGGATTCACACTATACCCTGATGAAGGATATGAGCGCCAACGAGAAGGTGCGCGTGCTCCTTGCTAAAGCTCTCTTTGGTAACCCCGACAACTTGCTGCTCGATGAGCCGACCAACGACCTTGACTTGGATACGGTCTCATGGCTCGAGAACTATCTCTCAAACTTTGAAAATACCGTATTGGTGGTGAGCCACGACCGTCACTTCCTCGACGCTGTCAGCACCCACACCCTCGATATAGACTACAACAAGGTGACACTCTTCGCCGGCAACTATAGCTTCTGGTATCAATCTTCACAGTTGGCATTGCGTCAGCAGCAGGCTGCCAATAAGAAGGCTGAGGAGAAACGCAAAGAGCTCCTTGAGTTTATCCGCCGTTTCAGCGCTAATGTGGCTAAGAGTAAGCAGACCACCAGCCGTAAAAAGATGCTTGAGAAGCTCAACATCGAGGAGATCCAACCCTCATCACGCCGTTATCCGGGTATCATCTTCACTCCCGAGCGTGAGGTAGGCAACAAGATTCTTGAGGTGAAAGGCTTGAAAGCCTCCGTGGATGGCGATGTGCTTTTCAACGACGTCAACTTCCAGATAGAGAAGGGCGACAAGGTAGCGTTCCTGAGCCGTGACCCACGCGCCATGACAGCACTGTTTGAGATCGTCATGGGCAACCGTGCCGCGGATGCCGGTGACTATGACTGGGGACAGACCATCACCAACGCGTATCTCCCACTCGACAACAGCGCATTCTTCAATACCGACCTCAACCTGGTGGATTGGCTCTGCCAATATAGCAAAGACAGCTCCGAGATCTATCTTAAAGGATTCCTCGGCAAGATGCTTTTCTCCGGCGAGGATGTGCTCAAGCAAGCCTCGGTGCTCAGTGGTGGTGAGAAGATACGCTGTATGATAGCGCGCATGATGCTCACCGATGCCAACACTCTAGTGCTTGACTCGCCCACCAACCACCTTGACTTGGAGTCTATCCAGGCGTTCAACAATACACTGCAGAACTATCCCGGTGTTATCCTCATGGCGAGCCACGACCACGAGTTCATCCAGACCGTCTGCAACCGCATCATCGAGCTTACTCCCAATGGTATCATAGACAAGATTATGGACTATGACGACTATATCACCGACGAGAAGGTCGCTGCGGCTAGAGAGAGACTTTACAACTAATTATTCAAAATATATGAAGGTGTTTGCCCCGTGGTAGGCACCTTTGTTT
The DNA here is from genome assembly GCA_964559895.1 of uncultured Sangeribacter sp. Taxonomy (GTDB): domain Bacteria; phylum Bacteroidota; class Bacteroidia; order Bacteroidales; family Muribaculaceae; genus Lepagella. The sequence continues at coordinate 5,201 of CAZLJS010000020.1, read as the reverse complement.
TAATCCTTACAACATGGTAAAACATATAGTATCATTTAAACTCAAAGGCAGCGCCGAGGAGCGCCGTGCCGTCGCTGAGAAGTTCCGCGATGCCCTCATGGCATTGCCACAGCAGATAGAAGTACTTCATTCTATGGAGGTTGGTATCAATGAAAATCCCGCCGAAGATTGGGATTTAGTGCTTATCGCCGTAGTGGATACAATGAAAGAGGTGGAAATTTATGCAAAGCACCCTGCACACGTGGCTGCCGCGTCTATCATCAAGGATAACAAGGAGTTGCGCGCTTGCGTGGATTATAATTTCTAATAGAGATAGTGTGACAATTGTCACATCTTTAAGGAGTTAGTGTGATATTCGTCACAAAATGCAAATAAATGTAAATTTTGTGACAAATGTCACACTTTCTGCATGATTCATCTATTAACTTTGCAACATCATAATTAATAAAGGTTTACAGAATAGAATTTAGGTAAATTGAATATAATCTTCTCAAATAGTAAAAAAGTCCCGGCGAAGATGTGAATCTACGCCGGGATTGATTTTTATATGTTAGGGGTTTATCCACGTTGGTTCCTGCAGCGCTGTTCCTTGAGGTATTTAGATTTGACACGGCTGAGCGTTTCGCGCGAGACACCCAGGTATTGCGCCAAGTATTTAGTCGGCACCTTCTCTACCAGGTCGGGGCGTTGCCCGATAAACATTACCCAGCGGTCATAGGATGAGATATCGGAGAAATACCTACGTTTCTTGCCCAGATAGTAGAGCTCCATCAGCGCGGCCTGCATCATCCATCGTTGCATCTCGTGGCTCTTCTCTACGAGCCGCTTAAACTTCGGTAAATCAATGAAATATACCTCACATTCAGTGATTGCCTCCACGAAGAATTCCGATGGCTCATTGTGCATCATCGACTCCATGGAGGTGAAGGGGTCGCCGTCGAGACCAAACATCATCGTGTCTTCCCTGCCGTCGTGGAGGAATCCCATGCGCATGATACCTTTGCGGATGAATATTAAGTGGCGTGAGATCTTGTCTTGTTCAATGGCAAACTCACCTTTGGACAAAACCCGCACCTCAGTGAATTTCATTATTTCACTGATAGTATCCAATTTGATTGGATAAACCTGATTCATGCTTTCCAATAAATCCATATAATCTTCTCTATTAAATTGTGGCGACCTCGTGTTGTTGTGGTTTATCGGTGTCACCAGTTTGTTTTTTCCATCAACGAACTTCTATCGTTTCTTTGTTAGTGTGGCAAAGTTACAACATTTATGTCATATATCAAATTAAAAATCCACAACTTTTTGCAAAAAAAACACCGTATCTAAAATCTAGATACGGTGCCCACTATCAAGCTCGTAGTTAATTTGAGTACAATCGCGGTGAATAATCAATGGTTGGGAAACATCAATCTATTACAGGAATTTATAGGTATGAAATATTCTAAACAGGTATTTCTAAGTATTGCGTCGATGTACGCATAGGCTTCCCTTTTTGCCTGTTGCAGTGTTTTGAGGGAATCAACGTAGGTAGGACGTTATAGGGTATAATTTGCGCATGATACTTTTATGGCAAGGGTTTGGGACGAGTCTCATGTCGGTCAGGTTATCTTCCTTTCTTTTTGCAATAGGATCTTGTATATTAGGCCTTCAAAGGAGTGAGATCCGGTTAAACTCCTTTCAGGTTTTTTCCATATTCTTTGTGCCACAAAGTTAATGTATTTTTCCTAATGTCGCTTATAAATTCTTAATTTTAACATTATTTAATAGATAAACTCTTGACAGGTAACTATTCAGCGACTATGTCATCCGCTTTATGGCGACCCATAGACAGCTTGCTAGTGCGGAGCTGTTCTGTTCAAACGGTTTTCCGTTTGCCTTTAGCAATCTTTCTTCTCGCTACTCGGTGCTAATATCAGGAATTTTTTGTAAGTTTGCATGATAGAGATTAATCACATTATGGAAAATAGACCCGAAAAATTCTTGAAAGCAATAGCCGACGCTTACTGTGCTGAGTATGAAACGTTTACCAACGGCCTGAGTGAGGTCTGCTTTGTCTTCCCAAATAAGCGTGGTGGCACGTTTTTCCTCGAATACCTTCATGAAAGCAACCGCGGAAAGGGGTTCATGGCGCCGGAGATAACCACCATATCCGACTTCGTGGAGAACCTATCGGGGCGTGTGATTGACTCGCGCGTAGATCTGCTGTTGCGCCTATATCGGGTATATTGCGATTACCTCAATTCCCATTCCCACGACGCTTCCAAGATTATCGCCGATTCCATTGGCGTCAAAGAGGGAGCCGCGGTGAAGGAGGATATGACAGTGGATTTCGACAGCTTCCGCATCTGGGGCGAGATGGTGCTTGCCGATTTCAATGATATAGAGATGTATATGGTCGATACCTCGCAGATATTCAAGAATATAAAGGATAACCGCGAGATCGAATCCACATATCTCTCCGAGGAACAGATAGAGGTGATGCAGACATATTTCGGCGTGTCTAACCTTGGCGAACACCTTACCAACTTCTGGTACCACTACAACAATCCCAAGCCAATCAAGGAGAATAAGAAGAAGTTTTTCAAGCTGTGGGAGATATTGTCGCCGCTGTATCATGAATTTTGCGACAGCCTGGAGCGTGACCATCTCACCTTTTCGGGTCTAGCCTATCGACAAGCGCTGGAGAATATACGCAGCTATGGAGCTAAAGTGCTGCCATACAAGCGAGTAGTATTTGTCGGCTTTAACGCCCTTTCCACGGTGGAGTGGAGCATCTTCACCGCTATTAAAAAGATACGGATAGATGGCGCCTCAATGGCGGATTTCTACTGGGATTATACCGATGGTCCGATGTCGCAGGAGGGTAACACCGCCGGGCACTTCGTGGGGAAAAACAAGGAATATTTCCCGTCGCGACATGTCGGTGTGGCTGAGCTGACCAATGTCCACGGATTGATAGCTGAGGAGCTGAAGGTAATCAGTTCCCCATCGGGCGTGGCGCAAGCCAAGATTATCGGCGACCTGCTCAAGGGTATCTATCAGGAGGTAGGTGCCGAAGGGTTTAATAAGCGGCGTGTGGCGGTGGTGCTCCCTGACGAGGGGCTGCTCATGCCACTGCTATATAGCCTGCCCGAGTATTTCACCAATGATAAAAATAAGAAGTGGGAGATGAGCCATACCGACACCAAGGCGGCAGCGGTGAACATCACCATGGGTTATTCGCTGAAGAATACCTCCGCGGCGGCGCTCGTGTCACTGCTGCGTAAGTTGCAGATGCGCAAGAAGTTGCGCAACGGGGAGTGGGAGTTCATGCGCGACGACGTGATAGACCTCGTGTCGCATCCCTTCGTGCGGATCATGCTCACTAATGCCGTTGCCGACGAGGTGCTAAAGCAGCTAAGCCGCAACAAACGCATCGTGCTCAAGGCGCGATCGCTCATGAAGATAAGCAAAGCCCTGCCAGGAAGCCGCGAGACCATAGGTCGTAGCGTGGAACGCAGCGGCATCTTCACCCCGCTCTCCGACAACCATAAAGACAGCGCCGTGACATACGTGAAGCAGCTGCTCGACACTGCTATCAAAGCAGTGACGGCATATTATGCCGACGTGGAGGGGTACTCTGAGCTGGAGATAGTGCACCTCAAGCTCTATCTACGTGCCGTGAAGCGTCTGAGCGATGCTCTCGATGCATACCATATCAAAGCCAACGTATCCTCGGTGTTCTCCCTTATGGATAAGCTGCTTGGTGGTGAGACCATAACCTTTGAGGGTGAGCCGCTTGAGGGGTTGCAGATCATGGGACCGTTGGAGACACGATGCCTAGACTTCGACTATCTAATCATCCCCTCCATGAACGAGCGGATTTATCCCCGCAAATTGCATAGCCACACCTTCATACCCAACTCCCTCAGATATGGCTATGGCATGGCCACCACACGCTATCAAGAGAGCATCTTCGCCTACAACTTCTATCGCATGATAAGCCGAGCCAAGAAGGTGTATATGATATACGACGCACGCAACGAGGGACTGAAAACCGGAGACGTGTCGCGATACGTGATGCAGCTACGCTATCTCTATGCCAAGAACCGACTGACGTTTGCCAACTATCGTTTCTCCATAGAGTCCTCCGACAATGAGACCGTAGTGATACCTAAAACGGGCAAGGTGAGCGAGATGCTACACCGCTATTTCACTGACCAAGGCGACCGTAGCTATTTCTCCGCCTCCGCGCTGAGAAATTACGTGAATTGTCCCATGAGCTTCTGTCTAAGCAAGGTCATGAAGATAAAAGAGAAGGATGAGCCGGAGGACTTCCTCTCCGCCTCCTCTGTGGGCACCATCGTCCATGCGGTGATGGCAGACCTGTATCTTCCCGACCGCACTATGCAGGGCCATTATCTAGGTGCTAACGCTGTGACTATCACTGATAAATATATAGATGACCTCACTGACGAGCATATCGACACCATTATACGCCGCGCAGTCTGCGAGGAGAAGATATGGAACCGTCACGACGATAAAGGTCGCATCCCCGTGCCGACAGCGCTTCCCGATGGACTGGAGGTATATATGGATTCGTTGAGAGCTATCATAAGGCGTGCTTTGGTGCATGATAAGACCCTGACACCCTTGCAGATATACGGCACCGAGATTGACGAGCAGTGCATGGTGGATATGGGCAATGGCGTTAAAGCTAACGTCACATTTATCATAGACCGCATGGACAAGCCTGCCGAGAGCGAGCATATGCGCATCGTCGATTACAAAACCGGTGAGGAGAATGTGGATATCCAGGACGTGGCAGACTGTTTCACACCCGATAAAGAGAAGGGTGTGGCAATGCAGCTGTTGCTCTATGCCAAAGTGTTTATTCAGAACCATCCGGAGATAGAGGATTTCAACCTGGAAATTTACAACCTGCAGAAGGAGAAGATTTCCACACCGTTGCGCCTGCAAATTGCGCCGAGGAAATATGCCGAGAAGCGGTATCGAGAGTGTGAACCGGAGTTTAGCAACGCGTTGCTGACCACGCTTGGCAACATACACAATGAGACGATCCCCTTCACACAAGCGGCGTTGACCTCTCAATCCTGCACATATTGCGTATTCCGCTCCGCCATCTGCAACCGATAGATTAGCTGCGCAGAGAGCGCCACCCCAGCTATTTTTGATGGCGCAGAGGGGGCGATTCC
>CAZLJS010000019.1:0-16841 GCA_964559895.1 uncultured Sangeribacter sp. | reverse complement strand
GTCTTGTTCCGGGCACCACTAAAGGACCCTTAATTCTCTGGAATTAGGGGCCCTTCTATTATGTTATATGTCAAACTATTCGGCTGCTACCGTCACTGTCTCGTTAGCACCGGCCAGAGTGCCTCCGGCCACTAGTCCTTGCCATTGGCTTGTGGCGCCGTTGATCACGCCACCACGGCAAAAATTGTATTGACCACCTTTGATGATATGGGGAGCACTCAATAGTATCGGCAATGATGCCGTGGAGTCGAAGTTAGGCAAGAACGCTATTAAGCAATCGCCGTCGGCCACTACCGCCAGAGCACCGTCTCGCCGAATGCTGATTCCTTGGCGCAGCACATAGCCCCGTTTAGAGGCGGTGTCGGGATTTAGTAGCGCGGTGTTGCCATACGCCATGATGTATCCGCCATCTATAGTTACCTGCTGTTGAGGCACGGTAAGAGACTCATTGCAACTCACGCACGCCAGATAGCCACTCGTCACACTTATCGTGGGGGAATAAAAGGCATATTCATCCCTGGAAAAAGTATATACCTTACCACCCGTCATAGAGAGTGCCTCGTCGGCGGCGATAGTCCGTCCTATGGTATAAGCGCACACCTCACCTCCGGTGACATACAGGCTCTCATCGGCATTGATGCCCCTGCCTTTGTCGCCAACGCTCTTCATCACTATGGCTCCGCCATGTATGGCTGTGCTGAGATCACTCTTTATACAAGTGCCAGTAGAGGTGTCGCCCTCCTCAGCGTCGAAATACGTTGAGCCGGAGACGTTTAGATCTAAATAGCCGCTATTGACGACGATATTATTATCTGTCTTAAGGCATTTACCTCCGTCGGCCGACACGTTTGCATAAATATACCCGCCATTTACTACTATGCCGAGGTTATCTTTAGCATTGCCTTTTGCATGGATGGCGTTTTTGGCGGCATGTGTCACCGCCAACGTCACGCCGGGGCGCATCCACAGATATCCGTCGGTAGCCAATCCATGTCTATGGTAAGCATCTATTAGCAACGAACCGGTGCCGCTAAGTATCACATTACCCTCGCTGAAGAAGCATCCTTTAGCATCCTCGGTGTCAAACGACTTACCCGATGTGTAATATGGTTCAGCCACGTAGTCTCCGCTATCGGATAGAGTATTGACAGTGCCATCGTCGATATGCAGGAACACCCGTTTGGAACATTGGTCGTTGATGGCCGGACCGCGACGCGACGTTATATTAGCGCCACTAAGCGTCAGCTTAAATTTATTCTTACCATATATCTTCAGTGCGCCGTCTTCTGTCGCGCCCTTCACTATGATCTCCACATTCTTAACGCCATTGGCGGCCATATTGATGGCCACATACGCTCCGTCTATGTATGTTTCGACATCTGAAAGCGATGTCTCTACAGTAGCTTCATTGCCGCTGTACGTGACATTAATCTTTGATGTGAACTTGTTGGATTCCCAATATAAATCCTTATCCGAGCCTACTACGTCGTCCGCGGCGTCAGTAGCCGTGGTGCCGTCATACTCATGTATTATAGTGTCGAGCTCCGCGGTAAATTCCGTCGTAGTGGTGCTAGAACCCGGTTCTGTCCATGTGAAAGGTATATCGGCGGTACAACCCACCATGACGGCTACCGTCATGCAGAGTATAAATCTATATATCTTGACCATAACTACTTGATATTAAATGTATAGCCGACACCTATCACGTGACTGTCGGATTTATTACCATCTATGTAACGATAAAAGAATTGCAGTTCATGATGTCCACTGATTTTATACTCCGTGCCTATGGTATATCTCACCTTATCCACATCAAAACCCGAAACATTGTTGTACATTTCGCAAGAGATGAATGGGGTGAATCTACATTTACGGATATTGTATTCCGCCATCAAGCGCGACCTCAGATACCCTTTATGCTTGGAGTACAGAGTCTTGTCAAACATCCATTCATTGGATATGATATCAAACGAAGCGTTGGTGACACGCTCTCTATGATACGTATATTGATACGCCTCACGCAACGACAGCGACACCCTGCCTATTTTCACACTACCGCTCATAGCCGCGGTGACGCGGTGGCGTGGCTGCCAATAATAAGGGATATATACATCGTCCTCATCATACTCGTTGCCATTATGATCATAAATGAATTTATACTCCGCACCGGCTTTTAGATATTTGCATATACGATAGCTCAATCCTGCAGAGAGAGACCATCGTGATATGCTGCTAAGTTGGTTGGTGCTACGGCACTCCACCCCGACGTCTGCTTTCAACCTTTTCATAAGGCTGAAATCGACATCCGCACTGGTCCACAGTTCCTGTGCAGTGATGCAAGAGACAATCATGGCTGCCATGAGTATGGCTATTATACGGCAACGTCTCATCTTTCGGGTTTGGACAACTTGAGCTGATGCTCTATGTTATTATCACTATTTTTTGACTCATAATAGACCTTCAGCATGACCGTGTCGTGCAAAAAGTCTATGGCGCCAACATCTATTTTGCTAATTAATAGGCCGGTGCGTCGCTGCAGGTCTTCTATCAATTCCGGTCGGCGTTGAGGCACTATCAGATCAATACGATCATATACCACCAGCTTGTCCGACATATGTTTCAGCCTACGGTTGCGTTCACACATCCATATAGTAATAAGAAACAGCGCATTGGTGATAAGTAGTTCCAGGTAATTCTCGGGGGAGCCCAACGCATTAATCACCGAGACCGCTATGATTACAAATAGATAAGTCATCTCGCGCACCGGCATAGACTCCGTCCTATACCTTATAATGCCGAATATGGCAAATAAACCAAGGGCAAATCCTATCTTCAACTTCACGCTTCCAAGCAGGAATATCAAAAAGAATATCGAAAGACTGATGAGCGAAAACGTGAAATAATAGTCTAAGCGGCGGCTCTTGGGGTAATACAATAGGTGTATGATACACCATACCACCACTGCGTTGAATGAGAAGCGGATGAGCAACTGTAAAAGTCCCACCGCGTCTATTGCCTGTGTTTCTACTAGATCAAGTGATTCCATTGTTGTTAGTGATGTTTATAAGTTTATTAAATGTTATTTACCATTTAACCGCTGCACACGGCGCACACGTGGCTTCAATCTATTTTGCCTCAAGTTGGGGTCGGTGAGCGCCATCCCCATACAATATTTGCTAAATCCGGAGGAATGGATGCGCAATACTTTCAACTTGTCAAGTATTGGAGACGCACACAAGCCATCGCGCTTAAGCTCTATTATAGCTATGTTGCCCAGCGAATAATCAGCGCCATTGTCCTCATTATGAAACGTCAATTGCGTGTCTATGGTGAGGCGCTCCGTCATAGCATAATTCACCAATGTTATCCTATGGAAATGATTCTTCAGCTTGCGCACCAGCTCGGCCGAATGGTAACGTGAATTTTCTGATATGAAAGCTTCATAATCATCAATTCCGCTACCAGGTGCTTCAAGTTCTATCCGGTTTTTGCGCGTGCGCCCTTTATTATTCTTGTTTTTTATCTCCAAAAAATGCACTCCCGTGGACTCATACGTGCGGATACGTATCTTTTGACGCACCGCCTTTCCTCGCTGATGTTCATTAAACATATCAATGGCGGCGGTGTCGTAATACACCGTCGAATATGGCATATTGCGCATCCCGGCCGTCTCTTGGACATAATATTCGTCGCTAAGGAGTGTCAACAATTGCGCTAGCTTAGTGACCGTAGTGACGTACTTGACATCAACACGGTTCATCAGTTTGACGGCTTTCATCCTATCTAGTGAGATAGGTTCAAAATCATACAAATTAAGTTTATGCATCAAGATGTTGGTCCTTCTTGTTATGGTATAGTTCTATACGGTTTCAGTCTTGTGTTAGTTTCAAGATGTTCGGATAGTGTGGCAAAGTTATATGTTTTTGACTGTCAAATTGATTTTTTTGCAACATATCCTCCTATTTAACAAACTTTAATTTCAGACTTGGCAAATTTTATCGACAAAACGGATTTGTCTATTATGTCGATATTCACATACATTATATGTTGGCATTTGGATAGTGGTAATATCATATTGTTATCCTTTTACTGTTTTAATATTGCAATATCAATTATTTTGTTTAAATTCGCAACAAATATAAACTATAACCACTATTTCGCTATGAGTTTGATTATCCCAACCAAATATCGACAGAAATTACTGCCCGAAACAACAGAAATCGCTATTAAACTAATTAAAGACCGTTTTCAAGAGAAATTAGCACGCTCACTGCGGCTTCGTCGCGTCACCGCTCCTCTGTTTGTCGAGAGTGGCACCGGTTTCAACGACGACCTCAACGGCATAGAACACGCTGTCAGATTCCACGCCTCCGCGATGGACACCGATGCGGAAGTAGTCCATTCCCTGGCTAAATGGAAACGCGCCAAGCTGGCAGCTTACGGAGTCGCTCCGGGGTTCGGAATATATACCGACATGAACGCCATACGAGCCGACGAACTGCCCGACAATCTTCATTCCCTTTACGTGGATCAATGGGACTGGGAGAAGACCATCAATGCCGCAGACCGCAATTTAGCATACCTCAAAGCCACCGTCAAAGATATCTATAAAGCACTAAAGGAGGTGGAAGAGATTGTATATGAGGAGTTTCCACACATCACCCCAACTTTGCCCAACGACATCACATTCTATCACTCCGAGGAATTGGCACAGCGCTATAAGCATCTCACACCCTACGAACGCGAAGCGACGGTGGCGCGAGAGAACGGCGCCGTGTTTATCATCGGCATAGGCGGTTGCCTATCCGACGGAGCACCGCACGACCACCGCGCTCCCGACTATGACGACTGGACCACGCCCAACTCCGATGGATTCTACGGCTTGAATGGCGACATCATACTGTGGAACACCGTGCTGCAAACCCCCTTTGAGTTATCATCAATGGGAATACGTGTGGATGCCTCTGCGATGATCAAGCAACTCGACATCACAGGACATAGCGACCGCAGCTCTCTCAACTTCCACCGACGTCTCTTGGCGGGTGAGTTCCCCGACTCCATAGGTGGCGGCATCGGTCAAAGCCGACTATGTATGTACCTGTTGCAGAAGGCCCACATTGGCGAAGTGCAGGCTTCGTTGTGGCCCGACGAGCAGATAGAGGCGTGCCGTCGTGCCGGCATTGACCTCCTTTAACTAGATAGACCTCCTATGATATAAATAAAAGTAGGCCGGAAACTATCTCCGGCCTACTCTATTAGCTTTGTGCGTTTATCGCGTGATTATTCTTTGAAAAGATTCTTAAACTCGCCGAGGAGTATCGGTCTGATCTCCGACATAGGAATAGTCAACCCGGTACTTTGATACTCCATATCACAGCTTCTATCATCTCTATTATAAAAATAGAAACGCATACCATCGGGAGTCAAACCTGCCGACATATAGTAACTAAAGAAATCAGACTCATTTTCAGCTAAATAATACTCGAGTACTTGCGCTGGAGTAGAAACTTCTATTATGGGTTCCAAATGTTTGTAGATGAGACGTTTGATTGCCTTCTCATCTGCCATTTTGAAAAGCTCGACGGGTTCAACATCTTGTGAAGCCAAATTTAATGTAACGCAGTCTTTGTAATTACAACCTCCGGGGTTGCGGGCACTACCTTCACTTACAAAATCCGATACAAGAGTGACATAATCACCATCTGCCGCTATTACATAAAAGAACTTATAAAAATCACCACCGGCCAGATTTTTCATTGCTGTGGCGGGAGTGGCGGGAACAGCAGCTGTATTGTCAGCGTAAAAAGCCTCCTGCATGACGAAGCTAGCAAGGTTCTTATTCTTAGCGGATTGCACCTCTGTAGGATAATCCACCTCAATAACGCTTCCACCTTTCTTATAATAGAACCTATTTAAGGTCATGTCACCTACGGTAACGGAGGTCTTAGTCACCGCTGAGGCTGAAGCTGATACTGTAGTTTTTGATTTTTTTGTTGTAGTGGTTTTCGTGGTAGTTGTTTTGCGTTTCTGAGCGTTTGCGTCCATGCTGCCTGCTCCCACTACCATGATTGAAAGCAATGCAAACAATGCAATTTTGATTATTTTCATGATTTATAGTTAATTATGCGAATTTTTAAGTATTATGATTATCGCAAAATTACTATTTTTCATCGTATTAAACAAACTATTAGCACCGTAAGACAAATTTTCAGCCCAGGTCGCCGTAAAGCGGACGCTCCAAGGAACGTCCCTACCTCACTTGCGATGCCTTGCTCACTTGCGAGTCCATCCCTGCCTACTATTAGCTTAGTGCGTTTATCATGTGATTACTCGTTGACAATCTCTGTTGAGTATATTCTTGATCCTCCGCAACGTAGTTCAGGGACATTGATACGGATATCACAATCAATAACAAAAACATTTGAATTGCTTGATTTCAGAACATTCTCATCGTGCAAGTCACTAAGATAAATCTCCGGTGTAGCATAAGTCCAATTCCTTGGATTTATTAATTTGAATCCTAATCTAATTGCAAAGTCACGAATCTCTTCATTGGACATTTGAGTGCCTTGTATAAATGGCTGATCTACTACAATGCAAAAATCACCGTTCATATTGTAGCCAAACCCCAATACCTCAAGTTTTGTTTCCGAAAAATATGTATTGTGCAATGTGATTCTATCTAAGGCAAGGATTGGTTCAATAAAATAATCTAGGCCGATAGTCTTAATAATCGAAGGACCATGGTCATACACAGATGCTTCGCCTCCTTCAGCTATTCTAGCCCCTAAGACATGCGAGATTGTTTCGTCAGCATTTTCAAACCACAAATTTGCAGTCTCGGCCCACGATTTTATTATTTCAATTTGCTGCGCTGCATATTTGCGTTGACTTTTGAAGTCGTAGCAGCGGAAATAGTCCTGATTTGTTGCAACTTCTGCTCCCGCGAGTAAGGTCGCAATGACATGTGTACGGCCTCCCGTTGAGCAGCCATACTGTTCATTCGATGAAAATCGTTTAAATAAAATTCTGTTTCTAATAAATTGTTCGGCATAGTTATCCAATGTTTGCAGACCGGCTTTTGTAAATCCTTCAGCGGCTACTCGCTTAATGGATTGCCAAAATTTAGAAGAGGTCATATACTTAATTAATTATCTTCTACAAAATTACTATTTTTCATCGTATTAAACAAACTATTAGCGTCTATTTAGTATCAATGGCGGTCTCTATGAGCGTCTTGACACGGCGGGTGTGCTCTTTGTGGTTCTTGACGAGGCTGGTGACATACACGGTGAATAGGGGCAGCATCAGCATACCGCATCCTGCCAGGGTGGCGCCGCATATCTTGCCTGCGATGCTTAGCGGGTTGATATAGCAGCCTATGGTGGTCACGTTCATGCACGCCCACCACAACGCGTCCCAATAGTCCTTCACGTCGGGGTTGATGCTCTTCTCCTGATTGAAAAATATCAGCGAAGCGAAATAGATGATTGAGAAGAGGATAGCCGCATAGCTCGCCAAGATGTTGGTGGCTTTATTGTCGGAGAAATACCCCACGACCATCGCCAATGAGTATGCGCCGCGCACCAGTGGTATGAATCGGATGAAATACAGTGCTTGCGACGACAGATGTATGTCGGTGTGCGCCAATATGTTGAGGTATGGTATGGCGATGATTAGGAATGGGAAGCGGTTGCGCAGGTATCGACGCTTGTTGTGGCTCAGGATTAGTTCCAAGAAGAAGTCTGCCACGAAGATGAGGCACACGCAGAATTGGAAGGTCATATAGACATCGTTGTCGAGGAACGGTATTCCGGCGAAGGTGTCGTAGGAGATGAACACTATCAGCGCCAGGGAAAGGCATAGCACCACGGCGTGGGCTATGTTGATGGTAATGCCTGCTCCGCGGCTGAGGTTGCTGTAGATGCAGGCTTGGGGCTTGTCGGAGGTGGGTGTGGTGGCGTTCATAGGCGGGTCGGTTTGTAGATAATCGTGATTGGTTTATAGAAATAAAATAGGGGAGCTGTATGGTTACAACAGCTCCCCGGTGTACTTTGTTCGGAGTCAGATTATATGGATAGTCTGCGCAGAGTGGAGAGTAGCTCTGAGTTGACCGGTTTGTCGTTTTTGATGGCCTTGGTGAATGGCACGTAAACGATTTCGTCGTTTTTGATACCGATCATCACGTTGCGTTGGTCGTCGAGCAGAGCGTCGATAGCAGCGGCGCCCATGCGTGAGGCGAGGATACGGTCGTAAGCTGTCGGGGATCCGCCGCGCTGGAGGTGTCCGAGGATGGTGACGCGCACGTCATATTCGGGGTATTCCTGTTTCAGACGTTCGGCGAGGCCCATGGCGCCGCCTGTCTTGGGGCTCTCTGCCACCAATACGATGGAGGAGTTCTTTGATTTACGGAAGCCTGTCTGGATGAGCTGAGCCAACTGCTCGTCTTGAGTTGCAATTTCGGGGATGATGGCAGCCTCGGCGCCTGCGGCGATAGCACCGTTGAGGGCGAGGAAGCCGGCGTCGCGACCCATGACTTCGATGAAGAATAGGCGCTCGTGGCTGGAGGCGGTGTCGCGGATTTTGTCCACGCACTCCATGATGGTGTTGAGCGCGGTGTCGTAGCCAATGGTGGAGTCGGTGCCGTAGAGGTCATTGTCGATAGTGCCGGGAAGGCCTACGATGGGGAATGAGTATTCGTTGCCGAAGATGCGGGCACCTGTCAGCGAACCGTCACCACCGATTACTACCAGAGCGTCGATCTCATGACGACGGAGCACGTCGTAGGCGCATTGGCGTCCTTCGGGGGTGGCAAACTCTTTGCAGCGGGCTGTCTTCAAGATGGTGCCGCCGCGTTGGATGATGTTAGACACATTCTGCGTGGAGAATTCTTGAATCTCATCAGAGATGAGGCCGCGGTAGCCGCGGTAGATGCCATATACTTTAAAATCAGCGAAAATGGCCGCACGGGTCACCGCACGTATCGCCGCGTTCATACCGGGGGCATCGCCTCCCGATGTCAAGATACCTATAGACTTTATTTTTCCCATGTTATGGCGAGTTTATGGTTAGAACTTCATGTGTTATATAATGCAAAATTAGCAATTCTTTTGTAAAGATAAAAGTCATGTTGTAACTTTGCACTGATTTTTACAGAAATTTTTTGCAAGATTCACCATGCTAACAAATATCGATAATGTAGTGTTCGACCTCGGAGGGGTGGTAGTCAACCTCGAGCGCGAGAGATGCATAGCGGCTTATAAACGTTTGGGTTACGATCAGGTAGAGCAGGACCTGGACTTATATGTCCAGTCGGGTCCCTTTCTGGAGTTGGAATGTGGCAGGATCACCGCTGCCGAGTTCTTTGACTATATGCGGCCGTTGTGCCCCAATGCCACCTGCGACAAGGATATAGAGCGCGCATTCACCGATTTCCTGGTGGATCTCCCCGTGGAGCGTCTGGCTGCGATACGCGAGCTGCGCAAGCATAAGCGGGTGTTTGCCCTCTCCAACACCAACGCAGTGATGTATGACTCATGGCTCGACCAAGCCTTCCGCGCCGAAGGTCTCACTATCAACGACTATTTCGAGGGTGTGATAGCCTCCTTCAAGGAGCGCTGCTGCAAACCCGACGCGGCGATATTCCGCGCCCTGATAGATCGTTATCAGTTGGATCCGGCGCGCACACTATTCCTCGACGACTCGGCTGCCAACTGCGAAGCGGCGCGCCGTTGCGGACTGCAAGCCATACACGTCACTCCCGACAATGACATGATTAAAATCTCCAAGACGCTATATGAAGGATAGGCAGTGCGGCATCGCCGTCGGCAACTTCGACGGAGTACATAGAGGCCATCGGCTGGTAATCAGTACGTTGTGCGCTGAGTGCGCGCGGCGTGACCTCACTCCCGTAGCCCTCACTTTCGACAACCATCCGCTCAAACTGTTGGCACCGGAGCGCGCCCCCAAGATACTCACCACCACCGACGAGAAGTTGTCGCTGCTCACCGCACTCGGTGCTGAGACCGCGTTGCTGCACTTCGACGAGACGTTGCGCCGACTCACTGCCTATGAGTTCATGCAGATGCTCAAAGAGCGCTACGGAGCGCGTCTGCTGCTCGTAGGCCACGACAACCGTTTCGGCAACAATAGCCATCATCTGAGCCAACAGGAGGCCATGGATAGCTACCGCGGCTACGGCAAAGAGCTGGGGATAGAGGTGCTGGAAGCCCCGATGCTCGACGGTGTCTCCTCCTCGGTGGTGCGCGCCCTGATAGAGCGGGGTGACGTGGAGCAAGCCGCACAATGGCTCGCCATGCCTTACTGCTGGAGTGGGGTAGTGGTCGATGGTAAGCACCTGGGACGCACCATAGGGTTCCCCACCGTCAACCTCTCCGCCACCGATGCCGACAAGATACTGCCCCGCGGTGGTGTCTATGCCGCCGACATTACATTGCCCGACGGCACCTTGCAACGCGCCATGGTCAATATCGGCACCTGCCCCACAGTGGCTGCTGCCGCGCCTACCGTCACCGTAGAAGCGCATATACTAGACTATAACGGCGACCTATACGGCTCCACCGTGACACTTCATTTCCTGCGCCGTCTCCGCGACGAACGCAAGTTCCCATCTGTGGAGGCGCTGTGCCACCAGCTGGAAGAGGATAAAAGGATGGCTAGCTCTTGCTGACATCAAAAAAAAATATTATCTTTGCAGTTAAGTATATTGAGAAGGAAAAAGCCGGTTCTATATACCCGAAAAATTAAACTATGGAGATAATAAATTTCGATAAACAGCCATCGCTGGTGAGCCGCTATATGGCGGAATTGCGCGACGTGAAGATACAGAAAGATCCGTTGCGTTTTAGGGAGAACTTGCGTCGCATAGGCCAAATCATGGCGTATGAGATCAGTAAACGCTTGGAATACCGCGACGAGGATGTGCAGACACCTCTGGGAATCGCCAAATGCCAAAAGCCCGCCCAACCACCCGTGTTGGCTACTATCCTTCGTGCCGGACTGCCGTTTCACGAAGGGTTCCTTAGTTATTTCGATGACGGAGAGAACGCGTTTGTGAGCGCCTACCGCCGCTATAAAGAGAAGGGAGACTCTTTCGACGTGCTCGTGGAGTATCTGGCGTCCCCCTCCATCGAAGGGAAAACGCTCATCATCGCCGACCCCATGCTCGCCACCGGTTCCTCCATGGAGCTGGGCTACCGCGCACTGCTCACCAAAGGTACTCCGGCACACATCCACGTGGCATCAGTGATAGCCTCACAAGTCTCAATAGACTACGTCAAAGCGCATTTCCCCGAGGATAAAACCACCGTATGGGTAGGCGCCATCGACGATGAAATCAACGCTCATAGTTATATCGTGCCCGGACTGGGCGACGCCGGCGACCTCGCCTACGGCACTAAAGAATAAATACTCCCAAAGATGCTGCTGCGCAAAGTCGATATCGTCAATTTCAAAAACATAGAGGAGGCCTCCGTGGAGTTCTCCCCCACGGTCAACTGCCTATTGGGCAAGAACGGCATGGGGAAGAGCAACCTGTTGGAAGCGATACATTTCCTCAGCTTTGTGCGCGGCTTCCGCACCCTCCCTGACTCGGCATATATCCGCCATGGCCAACAGTCGATGCTCGTCAAAGGCTCATATATCGGAGAGGATGGCACCGCCGACATCGTTAGCTGCGGCCTCGTGGCAGGCAAGCGCAAGTCGCTGAAATGCAACGATAAAGAGTATCAGCGCATGTCGGAGCATATCGGCCGCTTCCCACTAGTGGTAGTGGCACCGCAAGACAGCACCCTTGTCACCGGCTCCGGTGAGGAACGACGCCGCTTCATGGATATGGTCATCTCACAAGCCGACAAGTCATACCTGGAGTATCTGGCGCGCTACAACCGTGCCCTCGAGTCGCGCAATAGAATGTTGCGCTCCGGCATCCGCGACAGCCTGCTATACGAGTCGGTGGAAGCACCACTATGCGAAGCCGCTACGCAGATACACGCCACCCGCGCCAAATGGGTGGAGGAGATGCAACCCATCTTTTCAGGATATTACGCCGAAGTGGCGGCAAACGGCGAGGCAGTGTCGCTAAGCTACAAGAGCGCCCTCAATGACATGACCATGGCAGAGCTGCTCAAACGCAACGCACAGAAAGACGCCATACTAGGCTACACCTCCGGAGGTACCCACCGCGACGACCTAGAGAGCGCCCTCGGCGACTACAGCCTGCGCAAACTCGGTAGCCAAGGACAGATAAAAACGTTTACCATAGCACTGAAATTCGCAGTCTATGACTTTTTAAAGAGAAAGAAGGGGGTGACGCCACTGTTGCTGCTCGACGACATCTTTGATAAACTGGACTCCACTCGCGTGGAACATATCATGCAAGTGGTGGCTCCCCAAGAGCGCTTCGGCCAGATATTTATCACCGATACCAACCGCGAACACCTCGACAGAATCATCGCCACACTCTCGGGCAACCTTTTGCTGGAGGTGGAGGCGGGGCATTTCACACCCATTCAGATATAAGGAGCGACAGAGATGAAGCATACTGCATCGGAGAGCATATCGGAGGTGATAGACCGCATCAAGCGCGAACAACAGCTGTCACAGAAGTTGCAAGAGCGCCAAGCCATGCGCCTATGGGCCGAAGTGGTGGGCGACCATATCGCCTCATTAGCACAGCCGCGCGACGTCAAAGCCGGCAAACTGTGCCTCCATGTCGAATCCGCGGCGTTGCGCCAAGAGCTCATGATCAACCGCCCCAAAATATTAGCAGAAATCAACAGCCGTTTAGGCGAAATTATAGTTTCCGACATCAGATTCGTATGAATAAGTCAGATTTTATATTCAAGCCGGAGGAATTCCACGCATACCTGGATACTCCGTTGCGGTTTAACGATATAGATATCCTCGGACATCTTAACAACATAGTGTATTTCTCACTGTTTGACACCGCCAAGGCCCGCTATTTCGAGGCCGTGCGCCATGGCAAGATGGACTTCCGCCATGTGGAGACGGTGATCGCCAACGTGGACTGCTCGTTTATCAACAGCGCCTACTTCGGCGAGCCGATACGCATCTACACCCGCTGCGAGAGCATGGGCACCCGCTCCTTCACCCTGCGACAAGTGCTGGTCAACAGCGACACCATGGATGTGAAAGCCATCTGCGACACGGTGATGGTCACCGTAGATAGCGCGGCACATTGCTCCGCACCCATCTCAGCAGAGTCGCGCAAAGCCATCGAGACGTTTGAGAATAAAGAATTTAAATCCTCACACAACCAATGATTAAGAAAGATGTAGCATCCATGATGCGCGACATACTCGACGCGGAGAGCAAAGCGATAGCCTCCATCCCCGTCACCGAAGCCTACAACAAAGCGGTAGAGCTGATAATCGAGCGCGTGCACCGTCGCGGCGGCAAGCTCGTGGCATCGGGCATGGGCAAGGCAGGACAGATAGCCATGAACATCGCTACCACCTTCTGCTCCACCGGCACCCCCGCCGTCTTCCTCCACCCCTCAGAGGCGCAGCACGGCGACCTGGGCATCCTTCAGCCCTCCGACCTGCTACTGCTGCTGAGCAACTCCGGCAAGACTCGCGAGATACTGGAGCTGACAGAGCTGGCGCATAAGCTGAACCCCGATCTGCCCGTGATTGTTATCACAGGAAATAAAGACAGTCTATTGGCAAACCAGGCAGACGTATTGCTCCACACAGGCGGCGCTCCCGAAGTATGCCCCTTCGGTCTTACCCCCACCACCTCCACCACACAAATGACAGTGGTCGGCGACGTGCTGGTAGTAGGCACCATGTCCAACATCGACTTCGCCGTAGAGGATTACGCCAAACGCCACCATGGCGGTTACCTCGGCTCCGCGGCTAAGAAAGCATCCAAATAAGAATAATAAAATATAATCAGATATGGCTCTTTTAGAAATACCCTTTGATTCCAAGTCCTTCAGAAAGGACAGTAGGGAATATGAGATTCTCAAACAAGTGGAGGCCACACGCAAAGTCACTGCTCAACTAGAAGAGGAGGGACGCTATCGCGACGCCTTTGAGCGCACCGTCGATGGCTTGCGTCAGCTACGCTCTTTCCCCGATTTCGACCACGATGAGTTTCGGGCCATGTTAGTGGCATTGCTCTTTGACCTTGCCTCTATAAACTACTCGCTCAAAGACTACAAACAATCAGAAAAGGACATCGAAGTGCTGTTTAAAGTGCTCAATGTGCTTATCAAGAAGGACGCGGAGCGCTTCGGCCCCCTCCACATCCTGGCTATGGACCTCTCCACACGCATCCTTCGTTCACGCCGCAAAGCCATGGATATGCTGGCACGCCAGCAGGTTGCCGCCGCGGCTCTCTACGAGAAAGTCAACGCCGGCATGGTGGCTGCCACCGACAAACTCGTCGATTCTTTATGCAAGGTGGCGCAGCTATTGGCCGCTTCCGGTGACTATAAAGCATCGCTGAAGTTCTACACCGAAGCCATCAAATTTAGCAAGAAACGCGCCGGACGTGTCACCCGCAAAGAGGTGAAGATGACACTCGACATGGCAAGCATCATGA
Source organism: uncultured Sangeribacter sp. (assembly GCA_964559895.1). Taxonomy (GTDB): domain Bacteria; phylum Bacteroidota; class Bacteroidia; order Bacteroidales; family Muribaculaceae; genus Lepagella. The sequence goes on along the minus strand of CAZLJS010000019.1, from coordinate 2,252 downwards.
TGCGTCTGCGTGCCATGCGTCCACGTGCCAAACGCCTCCTGGAAGCCCTCCTGCCTCACGCCATCGCACTGGGTACCATCGAGCTCGAAGAGGATATCTTGGCTCTGATAGAGGTCATAGACGCCGACATGGATAGGGAATCGGCTTGGAAGACATTCCTGCGCAAGATATCCTTCAGCAACAAGGATAAAGCCGAGCGCCAACAGGCCTCCAAACCAGCCGATGATCTGGAGCTGCACGTGGCACAAGATGAAAAAATCATCAGAGAATAAAATAGATATGTCAACAATCTTAAATACAGAGGGCACCACACTGCAAGTGCCCGCGCTACCCGCCGCCGACTTTAGCTGCGCCGTGATAGTAGCGAAATGGAACAGCCGCGTCACCGGAGCCCTGCGCGACGGAGCCCTCGACGTGTTCCAAAAAGCGGGTGCAAAACCCGAGAATATCAAGGTTATAGAGGTCCCCGGCACCGTAGAACTAGTGTATGCCGCTGCCAAAGTGATGAAGAAATACGATGCGGTAATCGTCATCGGATGCGTTATCCGCGGCGACACACCCCACTTCGACTATGTGTGCCAGCACACCACACAAGGAGTGTCGATGCTCAACGCGCAGGGTGAGACCCCTGTCATCTTTGGCGTGCTCACCACCGAGAACCTGCAGCAAGCAGAGGACCGTGCCGGAGGTTGCCTGGGCAACAAGGGCGCTGAGGCTGCCGTAGCCGCCATCGAAATGGCAAAGTTGTAACCATCACAACTACAGATAGAACGCTAAAAGCCAACCCCGTAGGAGTTGGCTTTTAATATTAATAGCCAATCCATTGGGGTTGGCTATTATTTTATCATGACGGCTGAAAGTGCCGAGTATTGTATTCTGAAAAGGTGCTATTTGATGATAGCGTCGAGTCTGGTGGTGATGTCGTTGAAGATATCCTCTACGGCGCCTTTGCCGTTGATCTCGATGAAGCAACCTTGGGCGGTATAGAACTGCTTAAGAGGTTGAGTCTGTGAGTGATATACCTTCAGACGGTTGGCGATGGTGGCCTCGTTGTCGTCGGCACGTCCGGTCTCTTTGCCGCGGTTCAACAAGCGTGCCACGAGGTCCTCTTCGGGAACTTCCAATCCTACTACGGCGTGTAGCTCGGTGCCGCGTTTAGCGAGTACGCCATTGAGCGCCTCTGCCTGTGGGATGGTGCGAGGGAAGCCGTCGAAGATGACGCCGTTGCCATTGTCGGCGTGGTCCAACTCATCTTCCAGAATCTGGAGCATCAATTCGTCGGGGATGAGGTTGCCTTTGGAGATGTACTGCTCGGCGATGATGCCGTTGGCTGTTTTGCGTGCCATGTGGTCGCGAAGGACTTCGCCGGTGGAGATATGGCGCAAACCATATTTCTCTGTCAGCTTGTCGCTTTGGGTGCCTTTACCGCTGCCGGGGGCACCAAATAAAACTAGGTTAAGCATTGTGTGTAGTATTATGGTTTAGTATAGGCGGTAGCTGTTATTCCCCTTCGTGGATAAAGATGTCGCGGAGGTTTCTCGCTTTGCCGTCGAGGTCGAGGCCGTAGCCGATGATGAACTTCGCCGGTATGGTGAAAGCTACGTAGTCGGGGGTGAAATCCACTTTGGCGCTCTCTTTCTTGTGGAGGAGTGTTGCGAAGCGTATGGAGGCGGGATTAAGCTTTTTGAGGTCGTTGACAATCTTTACTGCGGTGAGGCCTGTATCGACGATGTCTTCCACGATGATGATGTCGCGTCCTTCTACGCCGCGTGGCAATCCGATGAGCTGTTTCACCTCGCCGGTGCTGCCCATACCTTCGTAGCTGGCATATCTGACAAATGTGATCTCGGAATTAGTAAGATTCAGCGCGCGGTAGAGGTCGGCGGCGAAGATAAACGCGCCGTTAAGTACGCATAAAAACAGGGGGTCTTTCCCTTCATAGTCGCGGCGTATCTCTGTCGCTACGCGTTCTACTTCTGTAAGTATTCGTTGCTCGCTAATGTAGGGCACGAATTTCATCCCGTTGACTGTGAGTGTCTGCTCCATATTCCTTTAAGTGGCTTTCTGGTGAATATAAAATTGTGCAAATTTAATGATTTATTATCTCTTTTGCAATAGTTGAGTGTCAACTATTTAGAGACTGGACAGATTTTCTGCTCTTTTTGTGTGTTGTGCAGGTTCACGGTTTTTATGCAGATGATGAGGATGGCGTAGATTAAGGCGTCGATGATGAGGATGTATGTGATGTTGAT
>CAZLJS010000018.1:9002-16855 GCA_964559895.1 uncultured Sangeribacter sp. | reverse complement strand
TTCACGCCACAGACCTATACGGCAAGATACAGAGCGTGCTCGACCATGTATCCGCTATGACCGACATCTACGCCCTCGACCTATTCCGCAAGCTCAACGGACATAGCCTACCGGCAGTATAAGGGTTATGAACATGATTGTTCATATCTTTTTCATAAATTTCATATTCAACTGATATACACCATACTATGCACAGAAAGTTATTAACAATATTGCTGTTATTCGTCACTATCTTCACGACATTTGCCGTGGAGGAGACATATACAGTGGATAATGTGCCTAACGTACAGAAAAACAACAGACAGGAGTTTGTCTCCGACCCGGCTGCATACCTCACCGCCGTACAGCGACAGACGCTCAATGCCCGTCTGTTGGCACTTCGCGACAGCACCACCGCTGAGATGGCGGTAGTGGTCCTCCCGAGCATCGGCGACGCCGAGATATTTGACTTTGCTCAGGACTTGGCTACCAAATGGGGCATCGGCAAGAAGGATAAGGACAACGGCCTGCTCCTGCTATTGGTGATGGATATCAAGAAGGTAAATATCCACACGGGATATGGCATGGAGGGGGTGATGACCGATGCTGTCTGCTCGCGCATCATCAGCGACGACATCATACCCTATATGAAGGAGGATAACCTCTATGGGGCGCTCAACGCCTCCACGCTGCATATCTACCGGCTACTTTCCGACCCGACGGCCCTCGAGGAGATAAAGAGCGACATCGAGGAGGAGGACGCGCTGGACGAGGAGGTGCTCATGAATTTCCTGCTCATAGTCTGCGGGATATTCTTCATAGCCTCCGCAGTGATGTATATCTTGGCATGGCGTCGCGCGAGAGCTGCTAAGGCACAGGGAAACTATGCCCGAGCGTTGGCATGGCGCAAGGAGCTGGTATGGCAGTTCTGCTTGGGATTGCTCTCAGCGGGCACCGGACTTATATTCTGGCTGTTGGCGCTGCTGCACTACCGTCGTCGCCGCACACGACGCATCAAATGCGACACCTGTGGCAGTAAGATGAACCGTCTCTCTGAGGAGGAGGACAACAAATATCTATCCTCGGCGGAGAACTGCGAGGAGGAGCTCCACACCGTGGATTACGACGTATGGCTATGCCCCAAATGCGGCACCATCGAGAAGTTCCCCTTTGCCGATTATCAGAAGACCTACACCGAATGTCCGGCGTGCCATGCTGTGGCATATGCGCTAAAATATGAGAAGATACTCCGTCCGGCTACCACACGCATCGCAGGCCTCGGAGAGCGCGTCTATGAGTGTCGCCACTGCGGACATAGGGGCTCTACGCGATTCAATATTCCGAAAAAGGAGGATGGCGTAGGGTTGGCAATTGCCGGAGCTGCAATAGGCTCCTCCTTAGGTGGCAGAAGTGGTGGCGGTGGCATCAGCGGAGGCAGCTTCGGTGGCGGTAGCTTTGGCGGAGGAGGCGCCTCCGGCTCATGGTAAACGGTGACTGTCACATCACTCTCGGCAATAGCAAACGCAACAGAGCACTCGTCATAGGGGTGTTCATCCTCTTCACGCTCATCTATTACCTCTTCACCGCCTTTAAAGTGAAGAATGGTGATAGCATAGAGTATGCTTTCATGGTGCCTGAGTCGGTGGAAACAAACCAATATCAATATGTAGAAAACCTATCCGACATCTGGCATTCGCAATGCACCCATTTTATGGTTGTCAACGGCAGGTTTATTCTTCATTTCATAGTACAAATCTACTGCGGACTGCTCCCAAATCAAGCGTTTGCCATCTCCAACGCATTCATGTTTCTGCTCATGACATTGCTCATGGCCAAACTGACGAAGTTGGATCTCAGCGACATACACAAAGCATTACTGCTCAACTGCTTGACATATCTATATATGTCCAAAATATTCCTTGACACGGCATATCAGGTAGGCTATCTATGGAGTAGCGTCGGTATGTTATCCTTCTTGATAATGTATCGCGATATGCGCAGCCGCAACGCGCTTAAGATTATTCCAGCCACGGTGGCAGCACTGCTGCTTGGCTCCCTCCATGAGGCATTTGCGATACCCGTCTCAGCGTTGATTATCTTCGACTATCTACGTCGTCGGGGGCATATCACGCCACAGCAATACTGCATGGCAATAGCCTTCGGCATAGGCACTATCATAACCATATCCGCACCTGGCAACTACGTCAAACTAAGCGATTGCAACAGAATGCCGCTATTGCTAGCTCCTATGTTCTTTTGCATTAACCTCAACATGGGGTGGGCGCTTATCATACTGCTACTAATACGCCGACAAGACCGCAGACTACCTCTCGAGCAACGCAGCATACGCCGCTTTATACGCCAAGAGTGGGTGATATTCAGCGCAATAGTGGTCGGCTTGGCTACCTTCGCTATCGCAGGTGTTGTATATCGACAAGCGTTGCATGGCATCAACTTACTATTTATCATACTGATATTCAAGATATTATCGCAATACAAACTTGGCAAATTCTGGCTAACGGCATTGGTAATCATCACCATGGCAATGATGTATTCCAATTATAAGCACTATGAGATATGCAATAGGAAATACACCGAAGTTCAACGCCAATACTACAGTAGCGACGATGGTATCGTAGTATTACCACAACCGCTCTACGGTGAGCAGTACCGCAAGGCTGAGATTCTCTGCATCCCCTACGCATGGATAGCGCGCTCCAAGGACCGCAATGCTCCCGACCTACACATCTATCCCGAGGGGCTTAAAGCGGTGCCCGACGACCGCGACACCACCTTCCTGCGTCCTCTTGGCGACGAAGCGTGGCTGATGGTCAACTCCAAGGCGCATCCCCGCACGTTTGTGTTATCCAAATACCTCTTTGGAGTAAAATTCAGCGAGCACCCCATAGATTTCAGCTCCGACGCCCTGGGATTGGTCAAGGAGACCGACGCTTGGACAGCCGTGGCGTACTACAACGACCATAAACCACTGTTCAAGACGGAGATAACACTGCAATGAGGCGTCACGAACCTTAATAAGCATAAAAATTATAAACAGAATAACCCCACACGACTATGGATTGGAAATCAGCGCTAGGCGCACTTAACGATATCGACGTACCCGCAGCAGAGACAGCGGCGGAGGCAACCCCCACAGCGGAGAAGCCCAAGAAACGCGACAAACTAAGCATCTTCATGGAGAAGAAGGGGCGCGCCGGAAAGGTGGCCACTATCATCACCGGCTTCAGCGGCAGCGACGAAGAGGTGGAGGAGGTGGCACGCACCCTCAAGAAACGTATCGGCGTGGGCGGCTCATCACGCGGCGGTGAGATACTCCTGCAAGGGGACTGGCGCGACAAAGCCACCGCGGTGCTGCGCGACCTGGATTTTAGAATTTAACACATCGTCATCATGATACACTTACAGCGAGCTTCGGCAGGTTCCGGCAAAACCTACGCGCTTACAGGCAGATATATCAAGCTACTCCTTGGCGAAAAGGTCAAGGATGGCTCCCGCACGGGCTACTATCGTTTACGCAGTGAAAAGGAGATAAAGCATGGTATGCAGTCGCATATCCTCGCCATTACCTTCACCAACAAGGCCACCAACGAGATGAAACAACGCATCATCGAGAAGCTGTCGGCACTCGCTGAGTGGGATGATGAGCACCCTACGCGCGACAAGAACGGCAACGTCAAGTATCCCGACTATATGAAGGAGCTCGCCGTGGAGTTTGGCGAACCCGGGCACCCGCTCCCCTACTCCAAGATTAGCAAGGTCTCGCAATATGCCATCACCGAGCTGCTCAACGACTATACGGAGTTCCTGGTATCCACAATCGACTCCTTCTTCCAGGCGGTGCTACGCAGCTTCGCCTATGAGACCGACCTGCGCAACAACTACGCAGTGGAGCTTAACGACTCCTACATCGCGGATATGGGCACCGCAGCCACCTTCGACGACTTGCGCGACAACGAGTCCAAGAAAAAGGTGGAATATTGGGTCAACAAAATCATGAACCGCCACATCTCCAAAGGGAATAAATGGAATCTTCCGGCACGCGTGGGGAGCGCCTACAAGCAGCTCATGGAGTTTCTCAAACTCATTGTCAAAGAAGACTTCATCAAGAACCGCGAGGAGCTGATGGCTTATTTCACGAAGCACTCCGACCTGATTGCTGATATCCGCAGTCTGGAGAAGTCGTTGGAGGACTCCTTGAAAAAAACGCTAAACAGCAAGCTAGCCATATTATGCCAAAAAGCAAAAGATGAGATAACGTTCATCAACGCCAACGACCTCACCGCCGTCTTGGACCGATACCTGCCCAACCAGCTCAACAAAATAGCGGACATCACCGATATAGACAACATCACCGACAAGACCATAGGCACCCGCTACAACGAGGAGAAATCGCCCTATAAGAAGAAAATCCGCGAATCGGGCGACGAGCCCCACTCATTGGAGTTATACCGTCAAACCGCGGAGGTCTATCAGCTCCTCGACAATATGTTGGTGCTGAAGAATGAATATGCTCTCATCACAGCCAATTTCAACTATCTGGGGCTGCTAAGCCTCATCATGACGCATATCGAGCGGTTCCGCCTGGACAACAATATCGTGCAGCTCAGCGACACAAACTCCATCCTGCGCAAAATCATCAACGAAGACGACACCCCGTTCATATACGAGAAAATAGGCACCGCCATCGACCATTACCTCATCGACGAGTTCCAAGACACATCGCAGATGCAGTGGGACAATATGCTGCCGCTACTTAAGGAGAGCCTCGCCAATCACAACGACAACCTGGTCATCGGCGACGCCAAACAGTCTATCTACCGCTTCCGCAACGCCGACTTCTCTATCATCACCACCGACGTGCAGACCCGTTTCCGCGCCGACCAGATAGCTATCCACGGCACCACACCGCAGGAGAATGCCAACTGGCGCAGCGCCAAGGAGGTGGTGGAGTTCAACAACCATTTCTTCCCCGCCATCATCCGAGACAACATCATAGAGCTCGACGGCACCAACGACCGGCCTGTGGCAGATATGAAGGAGCTATACCTCAACAGCGCCCAGATGGTGATGAACGGCGACCGCCATGGATATGTAGAGATTATAGGCCGTCCCAAAGCGACAAACGGCAGTGATGAGGACGACAACGGCAAGTTGCCACCTATGACAGAGGTAGCGCCTTTGGTGTGCGAACTTCTCCGCCGCGGTTATCAGCAGAAGGAGATAGCAGTGCTGGTGCGCACCAACAAGCAGGGTGTGGCGGTCATTGACGGGCTTATGGAGTACAACAACAGCCGCTCCGAAGGTGATCCCATGATAGACTTCGTCAGCGGCGAATCGCTATATATCAACCGCGCCAAATCGGTGGGAATCATCATCGCCGTGCTCGAAGCCGCACTGCAACGCAATATCGCCAAGATGCGGGAGTATGAGGATGGCAACGAGGAGGAGCCGCAAGCGAAAACAGAGCACCGTGAGAGCTACAACCGCGACTCCGACGCTTTTATCAACGCTGTCAACCGTTACCGCGGCGAGAGCCCCGACGCCACCATCATGGATGCGATAGAGCGCTATTTCGACGGCGAGATACAGCCACTATCCATCGACGAGCTGCTCAAGGAGATGGACAATATGCTGCTCCAATCGCAGGTGGAGAGCATCATCGGCTCCAGCTTCATCAGCGCTGACCTGCGCAAGAGGGAGGCTCCGTTTATCGCCGCCTTCCAAGACAAGGTGTGCGACTACTGCGAGAACTACGGCTCCAACACCGCGGCATTCCTCAACTGGTGGCACGACAATGGCGACAATTTCACCATCGCAACCCCCGAAGGCTCCGATGCGGTGAATATCATGACCGTGCATAAATCCAAAGGTCTGGAGTTCCGCTGCGTCATCATCCCTTACACCGACTTCAAATATGAGCGTGTACGGGAGAGCATTTGGGTATCCCCGATAGGCACCAAGAAGATGCTTCAAGAGAGCGGTTCCGACAGATACGCCGACTCCATGTTTATCCAAAACGCCGAAATACTGCCGCCATGGATTCCTATGTCGGTGAACGGCAAACTGGAGGGCACCCCCTTTGAAGATACGCTTAACCGATGCCGCAACCGCGTCACCATCGACGCGCTCAATGACATCTACGTAGGCTTCACCCGTGCCGTCGATGAGTTGTATATCTTCTACACCCCCGACGACAACACCGAGAAATCCACCAACGCCGTCATCATGCGTTATCTGGATATCTATAAGAATGACTTCGTGGAGAGCGTGCGCACAGACTGCGTCACGCATGAGCGCGCAGCCGAGCAGGAGGATGAGGATGGCGACACAGATAGCGAAGAGGCGGCGGAGAATACCGACACCGTATATATGCGCTATTCCAAGGGGGAGAAGCCTGATGCCGCGACGATAGCCAAAGGGCGCAAGACAGAGCAGAAAATCGGCGACGAGAAGATGATTGAGTCCTATTATGTGTCATCGACGCTACCATCTGAGCTTCAGTTCCGCGATGCCGAGGGCGCCGACTATATCGACAATTTCGACGATGAAGAGAACGATAAGCGGGAGCTGGGCACTGTCATGCACAACGTGATGCGGTATCTCACCACCTTCGCCACGCTGGACAAGGAACTTGACTTTGCGCTGCTCCGTGCCCATGTCAAAGGGTTCATCTCCACCGACGCCATCGCTGAGCTGCGCAGCTTCATTAAGGAGAAATTGTCGCAGGAGAAGCCTCGCCAATGGTTCCGCGACGACCTGACGGTAATCAATGAGCGCAATGTCGTCTCCACAAAACGCTATGGCTGGAAGCGCCGTCCCGATAGAATAATAGTGACACCCCAAGGGGATGCCACTATCATAGATTTCAAGTTTGGCAAAGCAGAGGAGCGCGATGTGCAGAAATACAACCGTCAGGTACTTGACTACGTGACAATGCTACGCGCCACGGGGATGTACCGCTCCGTAGAGGGATGGCTATGGTTTGTCAACCTCAACCGCACGGAGAGGGTCTGCTAAGCGTCGTCGAGGCACTATTTACCAGCCTCAAACTCCTTTTTAGCCTTAGCCAGCTGCTCCATAAAGGCGTCGTTGGCATGAAGGCGCGCCACAACGGCCGCACCTACTATCCGTCCGGCATCCACGTCGCTACGATAATGGAAACCGCAGATGATGCGGCTCTCGCCCATCTCATAACCACGCTTGAGGATAGCCACCTGGTTGGCAGGGTTTATCTCCGCCAACACCAACGCTATCGCCCACCCTATGGCAGTGTGTCCGGAGGGGTAGGAACCGTTGCTGCTTAGCCGCGCATCCTCTTCGGGGCGGCACGTGGGCTCCTGGAAGTGGACATAAGGCCGTTCGCGCTGATAATAGTTCTTGGCAAGGCGTGTGGAGAGGTCTCCGGCATCCTCGCGCATAGTAGCCAGCAGCTTGTATAGCTCCGGTGTCTTGTCGGGCGATATCTCCGTGCCAAAGGCCTCCGACATGGCAGCCGCCACGTCAGCAGCGTGTATGTCGGCATCGGCAGCCGCCAGGTCGCCACGCGGTGTGTCGCGCTGCGCTTTACCCCACTCATACCATATAGAGTCGTTGGCAAACTGAAACGAGCCATAGGCGGGAGGCGCGGGCAGCAGCTCAATGCTGTTGGCGACTTCTGAGATGTCGAGATAGGTCTCACGCTTCGGGACACGCGGCTGGCTAACGGCGGAGATCGCCACCATCGCCATTAATGAAAATAGTATCCTCTTCTTCATATATTTAAACTCATTATAATCAGTAGAAAGCATATATATAACGTCAAAAAAGCTTCTCGCAGTATAATAATCGGCATCAATAGTCAAAGCTGCTTTCAT
>CAZLJS010000018.1:0-8902 GCA_964559895.1 uncultured Sangeribacter sp. | reverse complement strand
CGGCATGGATTTGTGCCAAAACAAAAGATTAGCTATTTTTGCATTGACAAAAACGATGTTATGAAACGTGAATTATACATAGCGACAACTATCATCACCATATTAATAGGGATAGGACTGGCACTTATGCCCGCTTTTAGTGATGACATCCTGTTCTCTTTCCCCTATAGAGACTATCTGCTGCACGGCAAGCCCTTTGAATGGCGCAGCATATGGGATGGTTGGTGCTTTATATATTTACACAACGTCACCAGGCTAAGCAATATGGTAGCCGGAGTGTTGCTTGCCATGCCGCGATGGGTAGCTGCCATATTCAGTTCTTTGGCACTATTCTACGTCTATATCAAGGGGTTGCAGTTTGCCAAAGCAGACACCTCACGCTACAAAATAGCTATATGGCTGGCGTATATAGTATTCTGCCTCCCATGGGTTGACCAATTGTATCTCATCGACTTTCAAACCAACTATATATGGAGCGCGGCACTGTCGCTATACATCACCTTAGCGTTTTACCATCGCCACGACAGCCATCCGGCATTGCTATTTATCATCGCTATAATATTGGGCGGCTGGCATGAGGGATTCTCCGCCCCTATATTCGCGTCAATCATAGCCGTAGCATGGATATACAAAGAGTATCGCACCCGCAGCACGGCGATAATACTTATCGGGCTGGCGATAGGTATGGTGTTTCTCGCCACTGCCCCATCATTTACCTTAATACCCTCGCCATACTTTGGCAAAAGGCCATGGATGATATATCCTTATCTATTCCCTATGCTAATAGCCGGCTCATACGCCATATACGCTCATTACAGACATCGGTTATCGCGCCAATTGCTCATAAAAGTATTGGTATTAATGATCCCGAGTGTGCTGTCGGCGTTCCTGATGCTATATTCCATGCAGGGGTCGCGTGTCGGCACATTGTCGATAGTATTCTCCGGAATAACGCTATTGCTCTTGACACCGCAGTATGGCAAGCATACTATCACGTCATTGCTAATCTACGCATTGATGGTGGCGCACCTGCTTGCCGTCGATTACCAAGCATACAAGGCGCACATCGGCACCGAAAAGGTATTAGCCGACCACTTGGCGCATCTCGGAGAGACCACATACTCAGATATGGTATTGCGGGAGGACGCGCCGTGGTATTGCTTGCAGAAACCATATTATGGATGGTTTAACCATAGCAGCACGATGACACTTTTCGACTATTTCTATAATCCCAGAGGGTATGCGTTTGATGTCGTGCCAAGCGCGCTTAAAGAGTTCAGCACAAAGAAAGCGACAAAGATTCCGGGCGATGTAGGCGCGTATTTATTTCACGGGCTGACGGTGGTCGATATTGACGTGGAATGTCATGAGAAGCGCTATTTTGTGAGCGACTACGGCCACGGCAAGATGTTGCGCGAATATACCATATGGCCATTTGTTTGCCGACAAGATGGGAAAAGATACGCATGGGCATACCCTGAAAGCACATGGATAGACCACACCCTTTCGCCAATACCTAAATCTTTCAACAATCCTTAAAATTTCATGTTAAAATCCGAGAAATATTTGTTAACTTCGCAGCGATTTTAATGACGATTGCCATGAGCGCACTAAAACTATCTGATATCAAGGACTATATCATCATCGTACTGGGCATGATGGTGTATGCCATTGGTTTTACCATCTTTATCCTGCCCCACAAGATCGTGATTGGTGGCATGGCGGGCTTCAGTTCACTTGTCTTCTATGCCAGCGGCGAGACCATCCCCGTGGCGGTAACGATGTATGGCGTCAATATCCTACTGCTCCTCTGCGGATATAAGTTTCTGGGCCGACGGTTTGTGATACGCACCATCTTCGGCGCCACAGTGCTGTCGCTGCTTATCGGCGTCATAGAGCCATATTTCACCACCCACGCACCCCTTATCACCGACGTCACCATGAGCGTACTGATGGGCTCGGTGCTCTGCGGCTTCGGCATCGGCATCTATTACAGCCATCACGGCACGGCAGGAGGCACCGACATCATCGCGGCCATCATGAGCCGGCTGAGCTCCATGAGCGTCGGCAGGGTGATGATGACAGTGGATATGACGATAGTGGCGTGCTCCTTCTTCCTCCCCTACGACGGAGATATGGAGCAGCGCGTGCAGGTGCGCACTCAGGTCATCATATACGGATGGATGGCTATCTTCCTTTACTCCTATATCACCGACAAATTCTTGGGCATGGGCCGCCGCGCCATACAGTTCATCATCATCTCCGACAAGTGGGAGGTGATAGGCAACCGCATCACACGCGAGACAGGACGCGGCGTCACCTTCTGGGAGGGCACCGGCTTCTGGACCCGTGAAAACCGCAAAATGATGCTCGTCTGGGCACGACAGTATGACGCTTACAATATCTTCCGCATCGTCAAGGAGGAGGATAATGAAGCGTATATCACCCACTCCTACGTGCATAGCGTCTTTGGCAACGGCTTCGACGTCTTGAAAGTCAAAAACAAGAAATAGCGCAGAATTTATTATCTTTGCAGTTAGATAATGAATACTCCAAAGATAACAATCATCACCGTCACCTACAATGCGGCAACGACGCTACCCACTACCATGGCGTCGCTACGTCGTCAACGGTGTCGTGATTTCCAGCATATCGTGGTGGATGGCGCCTCCACGGATGGCACGCAGCAGCTAGCCGCCAATGCCGACATTCTCATCTCAGAGCCGGACAGAGGCCTCTATGACGCTATGAACAAAGGCATTAGCCGCGCTACAGGGGAATTCCTGCTATTCCTCAACGCCGGTGACGCCTTCGCCGACGAGGATACGCTGCAACGATACCACGACGCCATCACCCCCGACACCGACATCATCTACGCCGACACCGACCTGGTGGATAGCGACGGACGAGTGGTAGGCCACCGCCATCTATCCGCACCGGAGAGGCTCACTGTCGGCTCCTTTGCCAACGGTATGCTGGTGTGCCACCAAGCCTTCATGGTACGCCGCAGCATCGCGCCGCTGTACAACCTCGCCTACCGCTTCAGCGCCGACTATGAATGGTGCATCCGCTGTATGCGTGCCACCACCCCGCAGCGTTGCGCCAACCTGCACTGCGTAGCCATACACTACCTCAACGAGGGTGTCACCACCGCCAACCACCGCCGTTCGCTCAAAGAGCGCTTCCGCATCATGCGCGACAACTACGGGCTGTGGCCTACGCTGATACGGCACATCGGCTTCCTCTTCCGCAATGCGTGGCGCAAGATAAAGAATTGATAGCTAGTGGATTGTAAATGTGGATTTAAAGACTAACGCAACAGTATGAATATCACGGAAATATCGCTGCATGAGATAGCGGAGAATGTCAACAGCCTGGGGCTGGAGCAGGATATGCTCACCTTTGAGGCACGTTTGGCGCACGGTATGCCCGCGTCGCTCCCTATCCGCTTCAACGCGCTCATCATCATCATTGGCGTCGCCGGACACTGCGACGTAGAGATAAATATGCGCCAATACAGCATTGAACGCGACTCCTTCGTGATACTTCAACCCCAGAACTATGTCTCCAATCCGGTGCCATCGGAGGACTTCCGCGCTAAGGTGATGGCCTGTTCGCCTCAGATGACCAACGACTTCATACCGAAGCTCTCTGACCTGCTGCCGCTGCTCATGCAGCTATCCGCCGAGCCGATAGTCAATCTGCTGCCCGAACAATCGGTCAACATCAACATCTATTATGATTTCATCAACGAACAGCTGCGCAATCCCCGCTCCAAATATACGCGCAAGAAGATACGATGCCTGCTGCAAGCCGCTTTCTATGAGGTGCTTGACTCCCTGGAGAGCACACGACTGATGAAGCCTCGCACCAGGCAAGAGGAGATCATGGCGGAGTTTCTGCAGCTATTGCTCGCTAACTTCAAGACAGCCAGGGAGGTATCGCTATATGCCAACCAGATAAACATCACTCCCAAGCACCTCTCCAGCGTCGTCAAGTCGCTATCGGGGCGCACTGCCGGTGAATGGATCGACGCTTACGTCATCATGGAGGCGAAGATACTGCTCACCACTACCGACATGACGGTGCAGCAGATAGCTTATGCGCTGAATTTCTCCTCACAAGCCTTCTTCGGCAAATATTTCCGCAACCTCACATCCTTCACGCCCACCGCCTACCGCGCCCAGAATCGCTGAAACAGCAGGATATAAACCATAGCGCCGCACCTTTAGGGGATGCGGCGTATAGCGTCATGAGCGTAGATATAGCTCATGCTTTTGCGTGAATCTGCGTGCTACTTAAACAGCATCGGGGCGAACTCCGAGAGGTAAATCCTCCAGTTGCGCCAGATATGTCCGTCGCCCGACTCGCGATAGATGTAGCGGTAGCCCTGTCGATCAAGGGTGGCACGGTAATTCTTGTTGACATCATAGAGGAAGTCCTTGTCGCCGATAGCTATCCAATAGAGCTTGGGGGCATGGGCAAACTGGCGTGCCAACTGTGCGTCAAAATCCTTATAAATCGGCGATGACGTCTCGCCATGAGGGAATATAGCCGCCGAGAAGAGCCCCACGTAGTCAAACAAATCGGGGTAATAAGCCGAGATATGGCAGGCGTGGAAGCCACCCATAGATAGTCCGGCTATGGCACGGTGCGCCTTGTCGGCCTTGGTGCGGTAATGCGTCTCCACATATTTCATCACGTCGGGGAACGCTTCCTCAAAGCTACCCTCCATCGTCTTGGGCAGCTGCGTAGTGGGGGTAACGAAGCCGTAGTGAGTCTCTCCGGGAGTGGCCTCCTGCGAGATATTACCGTTGGTCATCACCACTATCATAGGCTCGGCTTTACCCTGCGCGATAAGGTTGTCGAGAATCTGAGTGGCGCGGCCCAGCTCACTCCAGGCATTCTCGTCGCCACCCATGCCGTGAAGGAGGTAGAACACCGGATAGGACTCTGTGCTATCCTCATATCCTGCCGGGGTATAGATGGTCATACGGCGCTTCATTCCCGCTGTAGGAGAGTCGTACCATACCTTAGCGACGGTGCCGTGCGCCACATCGTTGACGGCATACAGATCGACGCGCTCGTCGCCACCGACAAGAAAAATGTTTGTCACAGAGGCTATGTCGCGCACCATATACACATTTGAGGGGTCATTAATCTTCAGGTCATCCACCAGGAAGGTATAGCTGTATAGCTCCGGCGACAACGGTGTGGAGGTGTATTCCCACACCCCTTCACTGTTTTTAGTGAGAGCGGCATTACCGGGCACATCGGCCTCGCCAAATGGTGTTTGCGTCTTAGTGGTAGGGAGGAAATCGCCTGTCACCTTCACCGACGCGGCGTTGGGAGCAAATAGGCGGAAAGTGACGCTATGATCAGCGTTTATCTCGGGGGATTTAATCTCAGTAGCGCCCCATAGCGCTTGTTGGGCGTGGCAGCAGAGGGTCGCCGCCGCCATGACTGCTATCGTAAAAAGTTTTTTCATTGCCATAGATATTTTTAGGCGTATTCGTTGTTGTCTATAATGCAAAAATAGCGATAATCCGGCATAGCGACAAATTTAGTAACAACTTTCTTAGTAAGAAGTTTGTTACTAAGAGAATTATTACTTAACTTTGCAACTGATAATAAAGCATATAGGATATGAGAAGCAAGCCATTCATATTTGGCGTAGCGACCTCCGGAGAGAACTTCACCGACCGCACAAAGGAGACGTCACGCCTACTCAACAACTTCCGTCACGGGGTGAATACCGTGCTGATATCGCCACGTCGTTGGGGTAAGACATCGTTGGCGAAGAAGGTGTGCGGCATGGCAGCGTCCGATACTCTGAAGATAGTCTATCTGGATATTTTCTCATGCAGAAACGACAAGAATTTCTACGACGCCTTTGCCACAGCGGTGCTTAAGCAGACATCCTCGCACGTGGAGGAATGGATAGAACATATCAAGCAATTTCTATCTCGTTTGGCGCCAAAGGTATCGTTTGGCACAGACCCTTTGTCGGAGTTCTCTTTATCGCTGAATATCAACGACAAGAGCCCCGACATCGACGAAATCCTAAACTTACCGGAGAAAATTGCCGAGAAAAACGAATGGAACATAGTGGTTTGTATCGACGAATTTCAGCAGATAGGGGAATTTGCCGACTCCAAGACATTCCAAAAACGTTTGCGCACAGTATGGCAACTGCAGCAACGGGTGTCGTATTGCCTTTTTGGCAGCAAGAAGCATCTGATGAATGAGCTGTTTGAGAAGAAAAGCCTCCCCTTTTACAAATTCGGCGACGCCATATACCTTCCCAAAATTTCCACTGACGATTGGGTGGAATATATCCGCAACAGATTTGAAGCCACAGGGAAACATATCAGCGAGGAGCTTGCTAGAAAGATATGCCTGACGGTGGATAATCACTCATCGTATGTGCAACAGTTGTCGTGGCTGGTATGGATACAAACCGACGACACCGCCACGCCACAAAATTTCGAGGATGCTTGTCGCGACCTTGTTGACCAAAACACCCCTCTCTTTGAACGACAGACGGAGCAGCTCACCACCTATCAGATAAATTTTCTGCGCGCTGTGGTGGATGGCATACATAAGGAGTTCAGTCGTCAAAAGATCTTGCAACAATATGAGCTGATGTCTTCGGCAAATGTGGCTGCGATAAAACGGGCGCTGACTAAACAGGAAATTATAGAGACAGAGAAGGGCGTCACGGTGATTGCCGATCCGGTGATGCTGTTATGGTTAAAAAATAATTTATAACGTAAATATGAGTATAGCAAAGACATTTAAGGTAGATGTGGCGATGCTGCTGTTTTTCATCGTCACCGTGGTATCGGGCATAGAGTTTCACGTGCTGCACCATAGCGCCAACGTGAGCGCCGTGAGGCTGTGGTATATCCTCCACATGGCAGGTAGCGGGCTATTCTTTATCCTTGCGGTGTGGCATATCAAACTGCATTGGGGCTGGTATAAGGGGCTGGCGAAGCCCTCTAAGAGACGCCGTCACCCCACCATTATCCTCTCGGTGCTATTTCTTGTGGAGTGTGTCACCGCGGTGTTGAAGCTCGTTGGTATGCATCATCCCATAGGTAAAATCCACTGGTTTGGCGGTCTCTTGTTCACAATATTTGCAATAGCGCACCTGATACGCCGATTCAGCATATTCTCCAAAGGTTTGAAGGGGTAAGAGCCGGTGTTAGTGTGCACACTCGCTGATTCCGCGCTATCACTCTTCGATAATCCAGCGCTCGATATTGCGGGTCGTGGAGGAGAAATTCACACCAATCTTAACGAGTTTACGGTCGTCTATGGCGAAGGGTAGAGGATAGCTCTTGTCGTTGATTTGCGCAAGGGCTTCCTCGGCAGTGCCGTTGAGCTTGAACTCCATGACGTAGATATATTTATCTGTTTGGAGCACCAAGTCGATGCGGCCCTCTGAGGTATGGTACTCCGCTTTAACGTAGAATCCCATCAGCTTAGTGACGATAAACAGCACGTTCTGATAGTGATTCTCAAGATCCTTTACCAGTTCGTAGGGGGTATCGGCAAACAGAGATGACAAACGCTTGAAGAAGTCATCAACTTTGCCGGCCTCCACTTCCTTAACGAAATTAGCTATATAAAAGCTTGATTCTGTTTGATTTATCGAAGAATAGTATGGTAAAAGGAACTTCATGAAACCATCTTCAACTTCAGCATTAGGGAATCCTAATGTGTAAATTTTGAAGCGAGAATCATAATCTTTTATTGTCAGATATCCACTTTGATAAATCACAGGTATTGGGTTGGTAGATTGCGAATCCACGCTGTTGAGTGTGTCTGCATCGCACTCAGCCGTTGACATCTGCTCCAAATTATAATGGTGCTTTTTTAGCAAATAGACCAGATATGATGGCGTACCTGTCTCAAACCAATAATTTTTGATTCTATTCTCTTGGAAAGTACATAATAAGCCAAATGGGTTGTAAATACCTATTGAGCCTTCGCAGAAGTGGTAACCATCGTAGCGCATTCGCAACTCTTCCCGTACTTCATCATAAGATTCTCCAAGGATATTGGCTAAGCGTTGGACATACGGCACAAAAACCGTGTCAATTTCATCGTCAGTAATACCACAAAGTGGCACATAGGCGTTACTCATTGATATATCAAACAGGTTATTCAAGTCACTGAAAACGCTGACTTTACCAAACTTTGTGACGCCCGTAAGTAATGCGAATTGAATGTATTCATCCATGCTTTTAAGTGCACCATAAAACTCTTTAAGCGTAGAACGTCTTCGCTCTTGAATCTCTTCGTTGTCGATTTCCTCTAGTATCGGTTTGTCGTATTCATCAACCAGGATTACCACCCGTTGACCTGTTTTCTCACAAGCTCTTTTAATAATTCCTCTGAAACGTGTGCCGAATGTATCCTCCGATTTTTCAGTGCCATATATCTTCTCCCATTCGCAAAGTGAGACATTGAGAATGGAGTCCAAACTTGTCAAGTCCCCTTTTTTGATGATATTCAAATCGAGATGGAGCACCGGATGTTTAATCCAATCCTTTTCAAGCTTTTCAATGGCCAAGCCTTCAAAAAGCTCTTTTTTGCCTTCAAAATAGGCGTGGAGCGTCGATTGAAGCATACTTTTACCAAAACGGCGTGGTCGAGACAAGAAGTAATAGCTTCCCGTACTAACAAGCTCATATATCAACGCAGTCTTATCTACATAAAGGAAATTGCCCTTACGTAGTTTTTCAAAGTTTTGTATGCCTATTGGCAGATTCTTTAATGCTTCCATATCAACAGATTGAATTGCTAATGCAAAGATGATAAAACTTTTCGATAATTCAAAATTTAGCTTTATTAAAAAAATCGCGGTAACACCTT
This sequence comes from uncultured Sangeribacter sp., assembly GCA_964559895.1. Taxonomy (GTDB): domain Bacteria; phylum Bacteroidota; class Bacteroidia; order Bacteroidales; family Muribaculaceae; genus Lepagella. The sequence continues at coordinate 19 of CAZLJS010000018.1, read as the reverse complement.
GGTTTTGAGAAAGCTATCA
>CAZLJS010000017.1:8422-16974 GCA_964559895.1 uncultured Sangeribacter sp. | reverse complement strand
CAACTCATCCGACTTATACAACACAACTAATCACAACAACACTATATAATATGCAAAAACTAATTATCGGAGGCAGAGAATTCAACTCTCGTCTATTTGTCGGCACCGGCAAGTTCCGCAGCAATGAGGAGATGTCGGCAGCGATAGCAGCCAGCGGTACAGAGATGGTCACCGTGGCTATGAAACGTATTGATATGACCAACAAGGAGGATGATATGCTAGTCCACGTTAACCGTGAAAGCATCCAGCTGCTCCCCAACACCTCCGGCGCGCGCAATGCCGATGAGGCTATCTTGGCGGCACAGCTCTCCCGCGAGGCGTTTGGCACCAATTTCATCAAATTGGAGATCCACCCCGACCCCCGTTACCTCCTTCCCGACCCGATAGAGACACTCCGTGCCACTGAGGAGTTGGCTAAGATGGGCTTCGTGGTTCTGCCCTATATCCAGGCTGATCCGGTGCTGTGCAAACGCCTCGAAGAGGTAGGTACTGCCGCAGTGATGCCTCTTGGCGCCCCAATCGGTAGCAATAAGGGCTTATCCACACGCGAGATGCTAAAAATCATTATCTCACAGAGCAACGTTCCCGTGGTCATCGACGCCGGACTGGGCGCACCATCACACGCCGCCGAGGCTATGGAGATGGGTGCTGACGCAGTGCTTGTCAACACCGCTATCGCCGTTGCCGGAGATCCCCAACGTATGGCAGTAGCTTTCGCCGACGCCACCCGTGCCGGTCGTGAAGCTTACGAGGCAGGCCTTGGCGCTGTCGCTGACGTAGCAGCCGCTTCCAGTCCGCTCACGGCTTTCTTGAATGATTAAATCTGGTAACTTTGGTAAGTCTTATCAAGACCTCATCTAAATCCACCTTAGATATGTTTTCAGAAGAATTAAAGAAATATGATTGGGATGAGACCGGCAGACAGATCATGTCGATGACGGCGGCAGATGTGGAGCGCGCGTTGCGTGCCGAGCGTCTCACCGACCGTGACTTCATGGCGCTTATCTCCCCGGCAGCGGAGCCTTATCTCGAGGTGATGGCGCAAATGAGCCGCCAAATCACTGAGCGCCGCTTCGGCAAGACCGTCTCCATGTATATCCCGATGTATATCACAAACGCATGTACCAACTCATGCGTATATTGTGGTTTTAATCATCACAACAAGTTTGCACGTGTCATCCTCACCCCCGAGCAGATCGAGGAGGAGTGCAAGGCTATCAAGAAGCTCGGTCCCTTTGAGAACCTGTTGCTTGTGACCGGAGAGCATCCGCGCCTTGCCGGCACCGACTATATAGAGAAAGCGCTGCAAGTATGTCGTCCCTACTTCAGCAACCTATCCATCGAGGTCATGCCCCTCTCCGCCGAGGACTATGAACGACTGACACACTCTGGCCTTAACGGCGTCACCTGTTTCCAGGAGACCTACCACAGAGAGCGTTACAAGGTATATCACCCGGCCGGCATGAAGTCCAACTTTGAATGGCGTTGCGACGGCTTTGACCGCATGGGACAAGCCGGACTGCATAAGATAGGCATGGGCGTGCTGATAGGCCTTGAGGATTGGCGTATCGACGTCACCATGATGGCGCGCCACCTCGCTTATCTGCGCAAAAAATATTGGAAATCACGCTATTCCGTCAACTTCCCGCGTATGCGCCCCTCTGAGGCAGGATTCCAGCCAAACGTGGTCATCACCGACAAAGAGCTCGCTCAGTTGACCTTCGCCTTCCGCATCTTTGACAACGACGTGGATATCTCTTACTCCACACGTGAAGATCATAAGCTGCGCAACAATATGGCAACCCTGGGCGTCACCTCCATGAGTGCCGGTAGCAAGACCGATCCGGGTGGCTATGCCGTATATCCATCATCGTTGGAGCAGTTTGCCGTCAGCGACCGCACTTCCCCCGACGAGGTGGCAGCAGACCTGCGCGCATTGGGCAGAGAACCCGTTTGGAAAGATTGGGATCACGTACTTGATTAATAATATGGAAATGGATTTAACTAGATATTCCCGCCAAACCATGCTTAAGGAATTCGGCGAGGAGGGGCAGCGCAAGCTGCTTTCCTCCTCGGTGCTCCTTATCGGCGTGGGAGGCCTCGGCAGTGCCGTCGCCACATATCTCACAGGGGCGGGTGTGGGACGCATCGGCCTTATGGACGCCGATGTCGTTTCGCTTACTAACTTACAGCGTCAGACACTCTACACAGAGGCTGAGGTGGGCACCCCAAAGACACAGTGTGCCTATCGCCGTTTGTCGGCACAGTCCTCGGTAGTGAAGTTTGACCTTCTCCCCACGATGCTCACTGAGGAGAACGCCGTGGAGATTATCTCACGCTACGACGTGGTGATAGACTGCTGCGACAACTTCCCCACACGCTTCCTCCTCGATGACGCTTGCGCCGCGGCGGGAAAGCCCTGGATACATGGCACCATAGGTGAGTTCCACGGACAAGTGACAGTGCTCAACCACACCTCACATCGCCGTTATGCCGAGCTATATCCCGAGCGTGAAGCCCTCTGCGCCTTGCCGCGTCGTCCGGGTGGCGTCATGGGTATCGTCCCCGGCATCATCGGCTGCGTAGAGGCCGCTGAGGCGATTAAGCTGCTCGCCGGTTTTGGCGAACTGCTGGAGAACCGCCTGTTCACTATTAACGTGGCGGATATGACCACCGCTGTAATAGATTTCTAATAGATGAAAGAATATAAACGCGCGCTTACCATAGCCGGCTCCGACCCTTCGGGCGGTGCAGGTATGCAAGCCGACCTCAAGACCTTTTCCGCGCTGGGGGTGTATGGCACCTCTGCCATCACCGCCATCGTGGATGAGAACACCGTGGGCGTCTATGGCGTCCACCCTGTCCCCGTGGAGTTCGTCAAGGGACAGATACGCTCGGTGCTTAGCGATATCGGCACTGATGCTGTGAAGATAGGTATGCTAAGCAGCAGCGAGCTCATAGAGGGCGTCGTTGTCGCATTGATGGAGTATCGCGATGTGCGACAGATAGTTGTGGATCCGGTGATGGTGGCCACCTCCGGTGACGCGCTTATGGCATCGGAGGCCGTGCAGACGCTTCGTGATAAGCTCATACCATATAGCCGTGTCATCACCCCCAACCTCCCCGAAGCATCGGTGCTCCTTGGTGAGAAAGTGGAGTATCAAGACCAGTTTGAGGAGGCGGCGCGTATGTTGTCGCGTATGAGCGATAGCAAGGTGTCGGTGATGCTCAAAGCGGGACATCTAGAGAGCGATACGTTGGTGGATATCTTTTACAACGCTGAGACACAGCGCTTTCAGCGCTTGGCATCGCCACGTGTCGCCACAGCTAATACACACGGCACCGGCTGCACCTTATCCTCCGCCATAGCCGCATATTTGGCGTTGGGTGCCGACCTGGACACTGCTGCCCGACTAGGCAAAGAGTATATCTCGCAAGCCATCCTCGCCGGAGCAGAGTACCGCATCGGCCATGGCCACGGTCCCGTCAAGCATTTTTGGAATACCTGGCGATGATATATTGGCAATGAGTCGTCGATGCAAGTGTTGCCGATTAGGGCGCTGTAAAGCGTTGACGATTAGACTGCAGGCTAGGGCGCTGTAAAGCGGACGCTCCAAGGAGCGTCCCTACACCGCTTGCGAGTTAGATGCTGTGCCATTCCATGTATTATGATCGCCTTTAGCCCTACATGGGTGTAGGGACGCTCCTTGGAGCGTCCGCTGTGCAGCGACCTATGCAATACATTACAGCGACGATGCCGTGTTTTTTGCTGTGGCATTAAAACGATACCTGGAGCATCGCTTGAAGACGGTTGTTGTGCGCTTGTGCTCCGTCGATATTGACGCGGCGGCCATAGATATATTCCGCTCCGCACTGAAACATAGAGGTGATATCCCAGAAGATGTTGGCGCTCATGTATTGACCGTAGCGGTAGGTATCGGGCTCGGCGCTGCGGGGATATATGCGTAGATGGCTATACGTGGCGGTGGCAAACACCTTGTCGCTGAAGCAGTACTGGATGCCGCAATATCCGCCCCACGATTTCACCGTGCTTAGCTTGCCATCCGTGGCGGTAAACGCCAAGTCAAGGTTCATGTCTGCCAAATCCTGAAAATAAGATGATATGCCGCGCCCTGTGGTGGCCTGGCAGAAGAACTGAAACGTGGGATTAACCTGTTCTACGGCGCTTAGCTGTATGCCATAGCCGAAGGCATTACGGTTCTTCTCACGCACCATGTCGCGGTATTGCAACGTGCGGATAAGACCGGCAACCCTCACGTGGCCCCCTCCCGGGAGATTGTACTGCACAAACAGCGGTACGTCGGGGATGCGCTGGTTGACCTTATATGTGTAGTCATTCTCGTAGTCTATATCCAGGGGCATCTCGGCGCCTATGGCGAAGCTCCATTTACCGCGAGTGTATTGGTAGTCAAAGATGCCGTTGGAGAGCATGATTTCGCCGTTGGGACCTTGGTGGTCAATGGTGATAGGCGTCGCCTCGGTGTCGCAGAAGAGACCGTAGCCGTATCCTGCAGTGACCCCCAAGAACTTCAGATAGGCGTTCTCGATGACGAAGTTGTAGTTATCGCCGAGAAATTCACCATTGATATACGTTGAAATCTCATATTTGTCGCCGGGGAGGTATCCCATGGTGAGGTAGAGCATGGATTGCTGTGCCGAGATACTGAACTTGCCGCCATTGCCTGGGGCGTGACGCATAGGGATATCTGCCACGCGGAAGTCGCTGGCATTCCCTATCGGGTTGCCGAAGTCGAACCCCGCTGTCGCTTTAAGGTATCCGCCCAGCCCCATGAAAAACTTATTATCCTTGCCGATGATAGAGAAGCGCGGGAGGTCCAGGTTCTCCACATCTACCTGGTTGTTGGGCGCATTTTTATGGCTACGGTGTTGCAAACCATTGCCATCATGCTCCTCCGCGATGGTGAACTCTTCAGGGATAACGGCGGTGTTCTCTCCGGTGGCCTCGTAGGGAGACGGTGTTTGGGTAGGTGTCTCCTCTGCCATGCATAGCAGAGGTGTGGTCATAGTAAATACTAATGTGATAAGATTAGGTCTCATAGTAGAAAATTTGGTTATCTAGTTAACAGATAAGTCATGATAGTTGTTCCCACGGCTTTGAGCGTAGTGGCGTTGATATTTTGCAAATTATCCTGCAAAGTATGCCACACGGGGTTGAAACCGGTCTCTGAGTCGGGGTTATACTCGATGATATCTATAGCTTGATAACCTTTATCTATGAACTTAACATGGTCGTCGGTGATGGCGCCCCCCAGTTCATTTGGGAAATATTTGCCATAACCTGCCATATCAGCGGCTGTCCAGACGCGCTGCGCCAACTCCGGTGAGCTGGCTTGTGAGAAATACTCTCTATTGAAACGAGCGTTGGCGCCACCTACCATGTCGAGCAGAATCACCTCAGAGGGAGCGTATCCCTGCTTGATGGGGTTGTTGACGAAATATTCCGCGCCGAGGGCCCATGAGTCATCGTCGTCGTGCGCGCCCCAGTCTTCGGCATCCACAAAGAGGATATCGACGCCGCAGGAGGGTGTCGCGGCAGCTAATTGTCGCGCCACTTCGAGGAGGACACCCACGCCGGAGGCTCCGTCGTTGGCACCATCTGAGGGGGTGCGGTGGTTATTGCTGTCGGGGTCGTTGTCAGCCCAGGGACGAGTGTCCCAGTGCGCCATCAGGAGGATGCGCTCCGTGGCGGAGGAGTTGTATGACCCCATGATATTACGTGCGTTGAGGATAGTGCCGTCGAAGGCTTTCAGGGCAGCTTCCTGCACCGTCACCTCGGCGCCATGGCGTGCCAACTCTTGCTCCAGGAATTTGCCGCAACGGCGATGCGCCTCAGTGTTGGGCACACGAGGACCAAATGCCACCTGCTGCGCTACGTAGTGGTAGGCGCTGTCGGCGTCAAAACTCACGGCTACGGCTTCCGCGGCGGCCTCATCGTTGATTTTACTGCTATTCTCGGTGGATGATGCGTTGGCACAAGAACTGAGTATTCCCATGCCGGAGATCAATATTGTTGCAATAATAGAGGTTTTCATCGAGTGCAAAGTTAGCGATTTTAATTAAAAAATAGGGGGTAAATAGGGGAAAATCGGCGGATAATAGCTAACTTTGTAGCCTAATGGAGAGAGCAAAAGAATATCAAGAGCTGTTGTCGGGCGTGCATTGTTTGGCGCCTGCGCGGTGTGAGAAGGCGTTGCGGCATATCGTCAGCGAGCGCCATAGTGTGTCGGACGCGTTGCGAATGCTCAACGCTCCGGGGCTCCATCCCTTGGTGCTTTTCTCCGTCGATGAGCAGGGCCGTCTTAGCGGTTCCCTTACGGATGGCGATATCCGCAGGGCGTTGTTGCGCGGCGTCTTGCCCGAGTCTCCGGTTAAGGATGCGCTGCACCGCGATTTCTTCGCACTGCGCGAGGGTGACGACGTCAATGCCAAGTTGCGTCGTGCCAAGGAGCTGAAGCTGCTGCTGATACCCCAGCTCAACGCCGACGGCTTTGTGGTAGATTTGCTGGAGCCGGAGCGTATGCGCGGCGTGCTCCCCATCGACGCCCTCCTCATGGCGGGTGGCCGTGGCGAACGACTCCTACCGCTCACTCTCGACACCCCGAAGCCCCTGCTGGAGGTGAGAGGAAAAGCCATCATAGACTACAATGTGGAGAAGCTGGTGGAGTGTGGCGTGAAACGTATCCACGTGGCTGTCAACTATCTCCATGCACAGATAGAGCGGCACTTCGCCGAGCGCTTCCCCGAGTTGGATGTGCGCTGCGTGCTGGAGCCTACCCGTTTGGGTACGCTGGGTGCCGCCTCCTTAATCCACGACTGGCGCTGCGACAACGTGGTGGTGATGAACGCCGACCTGCTCAGCGACCTGGACCTCACAGAGATGTATGAACATCACATAGCCGCGGGAGTAGATGCCACCATGGCAGTGACACCCTATAGCGTCTCCGTGCCCTATGCCATCGTCGCCACAGAGGGTGACCGCGTGACGGGGCTCCACGAAAAACCGGTGTATAACTATTTTGCCAATGCCGGTGTTTATATTATGAAGCGCGAGTTGATAGAGCGTGTCGCCGCCGACACCTTTACCGACGCTCCGCAATTCCTCATGGACGCCATGAAGGAGGGCGCCACCGTGGCGCATTTCCCTATACGCGGCTCATGGATCGACATAGGTACCCCCGAGGAGTACCGCCGTGCCTGCATGACCATATAGCAGGTTGAAATTATGATAACACTAAACTACTAAAATACAGTGGCAGATTCAAACTTCATTGACTACGTAAAGATACTATGCCGTTCCGGCAAGGGTGGTGCGGGTAGCCGCCATTTCCATAGAGCAAAATATATCCCCAAGGGCGGTCCCGACGGAGGTGACGGTGGTCGCGGAGGACATATCTTCCTTCGTGGTAACCGCAATATGTGGACACTGCTACCACTGCGTTATACCCGCCATATCTTCGCGGGCAACGGCCAGTCGGGAGGCGCCAACGGCTCCTTTGGTAGCGACGGTGAGGACCGTACTATCGACGTGCCGGTGGGCACTGCCGTCTTCGACGCTGAGACAGGCGATTTTATATGTGAGGTGACAGAGGATGAGCAGGTGATAAAGCTCCTCGCCGGTGGTAAAGGTGGCTGGGGCAACCGCCATTTCGCCACCCCAACGAACCGCGCTCCGCGTTATGCGCAACCCGGACAGATGGGTATAGAGAAAGCGGTGGTGCTGGAGTTGAAGCTCCTTGGCGACGTGGGCCTCGTGGGATTCCCCAATGCGGGTAAGTCCACGCTATTATCCTCCATCTCGGCAGCTAAGCCCAAGATAGCCGACTATCCCTTCACCACCATGGAGCCGTCGTTGGGCATCGTCTCTTATCGTGGCGACAAATCCTTCGTCATGGCCGACATCCCCGGCATCATCGAGGGCGCTAGTGAGGGTAAAGGCCTGGGACTGCGTTTCTTGCGCCATATAGAACGCAATGCCGTGCTCCTGTTTATGGTGCCGGCAGATAGCAATGATATCAAGAAAGATTACGAGATACTTCTCCATGAGTTGCGGGAGTTCAATCCGGAGCTGGAGGATAAGGGTAGGGTATTGGCTGTGACCAAGGCTGATATGCTCGACGACGAGTTGCGCGAGGCGATAGCTCAGGAGCTGCCTACAGACCTGCCGGTGCTCTTTATCTCCTCAGTGACAGGGCAGGGGCTCACCGAGCTGAAAGACCTGCTATGGCGCGAAATCAATAGCGATGAGAACCGCATCGTAGGAAGCATCACGCACCGCCGTCTTGATCCCCGTTTCCGCGTGGCTGAGGAGGATGAGTTCATCTTCAATCCTGAGCCTGTGGAGGAGGATGAGTTCCTCACCGACGAGGACTATGAGTCGGAGTTCTGGGACGAGGAGACCTCTGTAAATCCCGATTAACAGCATAATGGAGGCAGCGCTGCCGCCTATCTGCGACATAGGCTAACGCACTGATACTTTTGGGTTTGCGCCCTCAGCACAGCTAAAGCTAGGC
>CAZLJS010000017.1:0-8322 GCA_964559895.1 uncultured Sangeribacter sp. | reverse complement strand
GAATATGCGGGGGAGAAGGTGTCGCCATAGGATATATTGCCCGTGGTGGCTCCGCGCTTAAGCCATTTCACACGCTGGTCGCTGCGACCATGGTTGAAGGTCTCGGGCACGGAATACCCTTGCGCTTGCTTTTGTAGGTAGTCGTCGCCAATCTTGGAGGCGGCGTTGAGCCCCTCCTCGATGTCGCCCTCTTCGAGCGAGTTATACATCTCATTGTCGTGATAAGCCCACACACCTGCGTAGAAATCGGCTTGTAGCTCCAGGCGTACGCTGATGCGGTTAGCTTCCGTCTCCGACAATTGAGCCATCTGTTTATGCGCCTTCTGCAGGTCGCCGAGGAGATACTGCACGTGGTGCCCTACCTCGTGTGCTATCACGTAGGCATAGGCGAAGTCGCCACCCGCGCCCATCTCATTCTCCATCTGTTCATAGAAAGATAAGTCGATATACACCGTCTGGTCGGCGGAACAATAGAATGGACCTGTGGAGGAGGTGGCGCCACCGCACCCCGACTGTACGCTGCTTGTGAATATGACCAACTTGGGAGGCTCGTAGATGCGTTCCATCTTCTTGAACTCTTCAGTCCATACATCCTCGGTGCCGGCAAGAATCTGCTTAACAAACGTAGCCAGCTCCTCTTCATGTTGTGTGGGGGTATAATCTGCATTCTCCGACACGATGCCTTGAGTGTCGATATTGCTAATCACGTCCATCGGATCACCGCCCGACAGCCATGCGATAATAGCCGCGATAATCACCGCACCTATGCCGCCAATACCTGCCATCGTGCCTACTCCTTTACCTCGTCTGTCCTCGACATTGTCGCTCAGACGCCTGCCTGTCATTCTCATGCGATTTCGTTTTAGGGGTTATTGGGATCCACGCCCTTATGGTCTTTAAGGGATAGGTTTATACTGTTTTTCACTTTGCAAAGATAATAAAGAAAAGTGATAAACCATTGATTTTCACAAAAATAATTATTAAGGGAAGAATTTGGATGGGATATAGGGAAAAATTAGTACCTTTGTACAATTAAATACGATCGATGCTTGATTTAGCCTTATACCTTATTCCGGTGAATATCAGTGAAGCGGGCTTAGACCACGTGCTTCCGGAATATAACGCCACAGTATGCCGCGGCATACGCCACTTTATAGTGGAAAATATCCGCACTGCGCGCCGTTTTCTTCGCAATATGGACAGAGAGTTCCCTATTGACGAATGTGAGTTTTATGAGCTCAACGGCCACACCGACGTTAAAGTCATCCCCGGGTACCTCGACGCGTTGCGACAGGGACATCCTATGGGAGTGATGAGCGAAGCCGGCTGCCCCGCCGTGGCGGACCCCGGAGCGCAAGTTGTGGAGATAGCGCAACGTGAGGGACTGAAAGTGGTGCCGCTGGTAGGGCCGTCGAGCATCCTGATGGCGCTGATGGCGTCGGGGTTCAATGGCCAAGGGTTCGCCTTCCAAGGATACCTCCCCGTCAAGGCAGACCAGCGCAGCAAACGCATCAAGGAGCTGGAGTCTATGTCGCGCAAATATGGCCAGACACAGATCTTCATCGAGACCCCTTACCGCAATGCCGCATTATTAGAACAATTATCCACCACGCTGCACCCCGACACGCTGGTGTGTGTAGCCTCCAACATCACCGATCCTTCGCTGGAGTCTATCGTCACATTGCCCGCAAAGAAATGGCGCAGCCGTGCTAAAGAGTTAGGAAAATACCCTGCTATCTTCCTCTTACATAGTATATGAACGACCAAATCACAGAACAGAAACCAATCGCCACTCAAGGGGTGATCAACTTTGAATTTGACGACGAGCCGCTCTTGTCGTCAAAAGACCCTATGCCTGCTAATACATCTGAAACGAAAGAGGAAACGAAGCAGAACAAAACCATCAAATATATCTCGTTGGGCAGCGGCAGCAGCGGCAACTCCTGCTACGTGGGCACCGACCGCGGTGGCGTGCTTATAGACGCCGGTATCGATGCCAACACCACTGTCATACAGCTGAAAGCCAACGGTATAGATATCAAGGACGTGAAGGGTATCCTACTCACTCACGACCACCACGACCATATACGCTATGTCTATAAGCTGCTCCGCACTTATAAACATATGCATCTATTCTGCACCAACCGCGTCATCAACGGTTTGCTGCAGCGCCACAACATCTCCAAGCGCATCAAAGACTACCATGTGCCTATCTACAAGGAGATACCATTTAGCATCCTGGACTTCGAGATTACAGCGTTTGACGTGCCCCACGACGGCTCCGACAATATGGGCTTCTCGCTTCAGGTCGATGACCGCTCTTTCGTGTTGGCTACCGACTTGGGAGAGGTCACCGCGCGTGCCCGTCACTATATGAGCCAAGCCTCCTATCTGGTGATAGAGTCCAACTACGACCGCACCATGCTCCGCAATGGCAAATATCCGGAGTATCTCAAGGCGCGCATCATGACCGGCAACGGGCATATGGACAATGAGGATACCGCCAAATTCCTGGCGGAGATAGCCAATCCCAAGCTTAAATATGTGTTCCTATGCCACCTTAGCGCCGACAACAACGACGCTGAGATAGCCCTGCGTGTCAACACAGAGGCGCTGCGTAGCAAAGGCCTCACAGTAGGTGGGTTGGATAATACTCTGGCAGACCGCAAGGCAGATGTCTGCATAGGCGTGCTCCCACGCTTTGAGTGCACGCGGCTGTTTATGTTCAGAGACTAATTTCGATTAGCGCGTCGGCGATATGACGGTCGTTGCTGAGGCGTGGTATCTTGCGCTGACCGCCCAGCTTGCCGCTACCGACGCCGCGTAGCCAGTTGTCGAAGCTACCCTCGGGCATGGTCACTATCTCCAGCGGTGCAAGGAAGATGTCGCCGTTGCGCTTCGCCTGGTAGTCGGAGTTGAGGTTTTGCAGCTCCTTATCCAGTATCCGGGCGAAGGTATCCACCGAAGCCGGTTCCTTAAACCACTCTATCAGCCATTGATGATACCCGCGTTTCCCCGATGCGGCATAGACCGGAGCCACCGTATAGTTAGCCACGGCGGCACCTGTGGCGCGACAAGCCGCGGCGATGCCACGTTCAGTGTTCCATTCCATCAACTCCTCCCCAAAGGCGTTTATGAAGCATTTGGTGCGCCCTGCCACTCGTATCTTCAGCGGCTCCACAGAGGTCACCGTCACGGTGTCGCCGGGTGAATAGCGCCATAGACCGTTGCAGGAGGTGATGAGCATCTCGTAGGTCTTGCCTGCCTCCACCTCCCAGGGCGCCAACGGCGTGCCTCCCGTCAAGGGGACAAACTCGTAGAAAATGCCCGCGTCGATGAGAAGTAGCATGCCGGGATCGTCGAAGTCGTTTTGTACGGCAAAGAACCCTTCAGATGCGTTGTAGGTCTCCAGGTAGTGTATCTTTGACGACGTTATAATCCTGTGATACTCATTACGATAAGGTTCAAATGATATTCCGCCATGGAAGAATACCTCCAGATTTGGCCATACCTCATCGAGCGTCGCCGCACCTTTGCTTTGCATGATGCGTTGCAGCAGCACCAGCATCCATGATGGTACGCCGGAGATGTTGGTGACGTCGGCACGGCGGGCGCGCTCCACCATTAGCGGTAATTTCTCCTCCCAGTTAGCCATCAGCGCCACCTTCTTGCTGGGGATTCTCACCAAGTTGGCCAGCGGGTTTATCTCGTCGATGAGCGTCGCCGAAAGGTCTCCCACCTTCACGTCCTTGGGCAGGTCTGCTATCTCATTGGCAAAGGAGCCGCCCAAAATCAGCGATCTGCCTGCGAATAGGCGCGACTCCGGCACCAAGCGCAGATAGTGCGCCACGGCATCTGTGCCACCTACGTAGTGGTTTCGCCGTAGCGAGTCCTTGGTGATGGGGATATATTTGGATTTTCCTCCCGACGTGCCTGAAGACTGGGCGAAGTTAAGGCATCTGCCACGCCATAGCAGGTCCTTTTCGCCGCGCACCATGCGGTCTATCAGCGGACGTATCTCCTCATATTCGCAACGGGGCACCGCAACTGTGAATGCGCGGTATAGCTCCCCTTGGAGGAGTATTTGGTCGAAGTGGTGCGCTTTGCCAAACGCGGTGTTGGAGGCGCCGCGGAGCAGAAACTGCAGCTGTCGCAACTGAATTTCACGGCAGGAGTGCCGCCACGCATCGGTGCGCCCGGCTATCTTCAGAAAAAGGCTACGTACTAGCGGAGTATAATCAAGCATTCGTCTTATGGTTAATTCAACTGCAAATATGGCGAAACTTTCCCACACCACAAAATATATCTCACGTAAAGCATCAAATCTTAAATAAAAATGTTAAAAATATGCGACACATTTAAATTTGCTTAAAATGCCTATGTATTTGATTAAAAGTGATTTTTGGATGAAAAAATTTTCCTATCTTTGCGGTGAATTTGAGGAAAAGCCTCAAAATTCGACCACCATTGTTTTATCATGTTAAGGTTCTTGCATGGTAATTGTACAACTGAATGCAGAGATATAATGATTTAAATTCAGTCCCTAGGGACGTCTTAATTTAGTTTTACTGAAAAACAACACCGCACGATTGCTTCAATTCACTTGCATTATATATGACGCTAACTGACGGCAATGAGCCGGAGGTACGGCGGGAGTGTGACTAGTGTTAGTTGGCGCCGGTCGTATATGAACAGGTGATGCATGAGTGCAAACCAAAAAGGGGTAGCAGTGATTTGCTACCCCTTTTCTATGTCGGGATCCGTATATGTCAGTTATAATCTGAAAGGGATGGTGATTTTCACGGGCATATCCACGGCGGCGCCATTGGAGGTGGCAGGTTCCCATGCGGGCATCTTGCGCACCAAGCGGATAGCCTCCTCCTCGAGGTATGGGTCGATCATGCGCACCACCTTGATAGAGGATATGGAGCCGTCTGCTTTCACGATAAATTCCAGGTTGACATTACCCTCGATGCCATTGTCAGCGGCTGCGGTGGGGTAATTCAGATTGTCGGTGATAAACTTCTGCATAGCCTCTTCGCCACCGGGGTACTGAGGCTTGTCGGCGGCAATGGCGGCGATAGATCCACACATCGCTACCATCAATGTTATCAATATCTTTCTCATCGTCTGTTATATTGTATTCTAATCTATAGACAATAATTACGCGAAACGTTTAACGCAACAGCTCCAGAAGATTGCTACAGCCATCTTCGAGGAGGTCGAGCACTATCTCAAACCCCTCGGAGCCTTCGTAATACGGGTCGGGTACATAGTCATAACGTGAATGGTGGCGACAATAGTCTATCATCTTGCTAACTTTTGCTTGGTCCTCTACGGTGGGAGCCAGCTCCATCAGGTCGTAATAGTTGCTATTGTCCATGGCGATGATCATGTCGAAGTACTCGAAATCGTTTTCACGCACGCGGCGAGCGCGGTGGGTGATATTGTATCCTCGGCGGGTGGCATGGACGCGCATACGCGGATCGGCCTGCTGCCCTGCGTGCCCGCCATAGGTGCCCGCGGAATCCACTTCGATATCCACCCCTCGCTCCGAGGCCATCTTCTCGAGCACTGTCTGCGCCGCCACAGACCGACAAATGTTGCCCAGACAGACAAACAGTACCCGCTTCTTATTCAGATTGTTGCTCATAATGCTTATTCTTGATACATAGCCTCAATCTCCTTGGCATATCGCTTGGCGACAATGTTGCGGCGCACCTTCATGGTGTTGGTGACCTCGCCATTCATGACTGAGAAATGAACAGGCAGCAGACAGATACGCTTGATCTGCTCGTAGCTTGCCAGGTTGCTCTGAAGCTTGTTTATCTCGTTGAGGATGAACTCGTTGAGCTTGGGCTCTTTTACCAGCTTGGAGATATCCTCATTGTCGATGCCGTTGTCAGCCGCCCATTTGCGTATATTGCCGTAGTTGGGGACGATAAGCGCCGATACGAACTTGCGTTCATTGCCAATCACCGCCACCTCCTCGATATATTTATTCTCCGCCAGTTTGCTTTCCAGCGCTTGCGGAGCGATATACTTGCCGTTTGCTGTCTTGAAGAGGTCTTTGATGCGTTCGGTTAGCACCAAAGAGCCATCCGGAGTGAAATATCCGGCGTCGCCGGTGCGGAAATAGCCATCTGCGGTGAATGCCGCCTTGTTGGCCTCCTCGTTGCGGTAATAGCCGGGTGTCACGGTGGGCGCTTTCACCAGAATCTCACCATCAGTGGCTATCTTGACGTCGATGCCGGGGAGTGGCTTGCCCACGCTGCCTAGCTCATAGTCGGTGTTGGGGAAGCAGGTCACGGTGGCAGTGGTCTCGCTGAGGCCGTAGCCTACCTTCACCCCTATGCCTACGCTGAGCACAAACTCGCATATCTTGGGGCTCAGCGGCGCTCCCGCGGTGGGGAACATGTTGGGGTTGGGGATGCCGATAGCCTTCTTGAGCATACTGAATATCTTCTTGTCCCATAGCTGATATTCACGTTCGAGAAGTGCGGGGACGCGGCGGCCATGGTTGAGGTATTCGATATTGCGTTTTCTGCCCACCTTGAGGGCGCGGCGCACTATTAGTCGTTGCAGGCGGCTCATGGCCTGTATCTTTTCGTTCACGCCCACATATACTTTCTCCCAGAAACGGGGTACACAGCACATGATGGTGGGGTGTACCTCATGGATAGTGCTCTGTATATTGCGGGGGTCATAGTTGACGGCGATGCGGATGCCTTTGGCGAGGCAGAAGAAGCTCCACGCCTTCTCCAGGATGTGCGACATGGGAAGGAACGACATCGACAGGTCCTCATCGCTGACGTTGGTGAGGGCGTCGAGGTGCATCTCTATGGCAGCGTCGTAGTTGGAGTGGAGTATCTCCACACCCTTTGGCTCACCGGTGGTGCCGGAGGTGTAGATGAGCGTAGCCATGTCGGAGGGCACGCCGCGGGAGATGCGCTCCTTGACGAGCGCGCGTATATCGTCGCCGGCTTCCATGCCGAGTCTCACGAAGTCGTCCCAGAAGAGGGTAGTGGTGTCATCCTCGCGGAGGGTGATGCCGTCGTTTTTGAAGACGATGATTTTCACTACTTTCCCGGGGTGAGTGCGGTGATATTCATACGCCAACGCATATTGATGGCTGTCGCCGACGAAGATGAGAGCCGCTTCGCCATTGTTGACAATGAAGTCAAATTGTCCTTGAGAAGAGGCGGCGTATAGCGGTATCACCGCGGCCCTGTTTTGGAAAGCACCGTATTCAGTAATTAAGATTTGAGGAGTGTTGGGGGAGCAGATAGCTATGTGAGCTCCCTCTTGGATACCCAAAACGGCGAGCGCGCGGCCCGCAATATCTACTTGACGGGAGAAGTCACTCCATGAAGTGGCGAGCCATTCCCCCTCTTTGCGCCAACAGAAACGGTAAGCCTCACGCTCTCCGTATTTCTCTGCCTGGCGGGGTATCATTGATACTAATCTGTTTGACATACCTGTAGTAACTTTTAGGCGGTCCCCATCGCGAGAATAAGGGATCGTATATGATAAAAAGGTGTTTGCCGGGGCTGCCGGCAAACACTACGACGTCACCGCCGTGTAGGGTGCGCTAATCAGTTGTTGCGCAGTTTATTGAAATAGAAATCGAGTACCTCCTTGGCGGCGGTAAACGATGATTGTTCGTTGTTGAGTACGCGCATCTCCTTCTGCTCTAGGAGGGCTTTCACCTCGGGCATGTGGTAGAAAGAGGCTTTGAGCTGCTCGTTGATGGACTCTACCATCCAGTATTTGGCTTGCTCGTTGCGTTTGCGCTCGAAGTATCCGGTGCCTTTCACATATTCAAAGTATCGGTCTATCATGTCCCACACCTTGTCGATGTTTAGCTCAAAATATCCGGAATATGTCATCACCTCGGGCACCCATTTGCTGGGTGTTGGTGGGAAGAGGTGGAGGGCCGAGCGGAACTGTCCCGCGGCCAACTCGGCGCGCTGGATGTTGTCGCCATCGCATTTGTTGATGACGATGCCGTCTGCCATCTCCATGATGCCACGTTTGATGCCCTGGAGCTCGTCGCCTGTTCCTGCGAGCTGTATTAGCAGGAAGAAATCGACCATTGAGTGGACGGCAGTCTCGCTCTGTCCAACGCCTACAGTCTCGACGAATACGGTGTCGTAACCGGCAGCTTCGCAAAGCACGATTGTCTCACGCGTTTTGCGCGCCACGCCACCCAGCGAACCGGCAGAGGGGGAAGGGCGTATGAAAGCCTCCTTCTGTTGCGACAGTCTCTCCATGCGGGTCTTATCGCCGAGGATAGAGCCCTGTGTGCGCTCGCTACTGGGG
>CAZLJS010000016.1:0-18234 GCA_964559895.1 uncultured Sangeribacter sp. | reverse complement strand
TGCCCAACTATCGCTACGTAGATATCGACACTGTGTTGAGCCGCTATAACCTCGCCAAAGACTACAGCGAGCAGATGCTCCGTTTGCAGTCTAACTACGAGAACGAAGGCCGCAAACATCAATCCTCTATCAACACTTTCGCCAAGTCTATGGAGGATAAATATAAGAGCAACGGCTACCTCTCTGAGGCTAGCTTCAATCAAGACCAACAGAAATTGGCAGGTATGCAGTCCTCAGCCCAGAAATCTATGGAACAACTCGAGGCCAGCATGCAACAACAATATATGGAGGCTCAGAAAATCGTCAACGACTCCATCCAAAAATTCATAGAGGTTTATAACGCACAACATGGCTACGATGCCATCCTCCTCAAGGCTGCTACCCTCTATATCAACCCAGACTTAGACATCACCGACGAAGTTGTGGAAGGTCTTAACGCCCGCTACAACAAAGTGAAGAAATAAAAATCTTAGTCTATAAATATAGACATTGGAAACACTCTACGCAGGATTCTCACAGGGTCCTGCGTAGTTTTTTTATCCCTATTGATACACTTATTCCTAATGTTTTTGCGTTAAACAATAAAGCGAGGCATCACCACTCCGCTTATATTAACTACTAAACTGCATCTATGAAAATACTCTTTTTAGGCGATTTCTCAGGATATCATGCAGCGATAGCGCGACAGCTGCGCTTGATGGGGCATGACACCACTGTCGTGTCCAATGGCAACCGCTTCATGGACACATATCGCGATATAGATATATGCCGCACTCCCGGATATAAAGGGGGTATGATGTATATGTATAAATTCCTGTCTATCTTGCAAAAACTCAAAGGGTATGATATAGTGCAGTTGTGTAATCCCCATTTCCTCGAGCTACGTCCCGGCAAAATCGCATATTTCCTACATCGCATCAAGGATTACAACGACAAATTGTGTCTGTCGCTGTGCAGCACCGACCACTATTACGCCAAGTTGATGCAGCAGGGTAAACTGCTTGATTATTCGGAATATAACGCGGGTGCTAACCCCACCGACTTTATGATTAATTGCCAAGATGAGATAAAAGGCTGGCTCAGACGCATCAACAAGAGCCTCTCAGACGAGGTTTATAACAGCGTCAGCGGAGCCGTGTCGGCGCTCTATGAGTATCATATCGTGGCTCAGAAAGTGATGAATGTCCCTGTTAGCTACGGCGGCATCGGCATCGACACTGATAGCTATGAATTCAATCCTATAAGCCGCAAAGGTAAGCTGAAGGTCTTGGTGGGCATCAAGCGCGAGACAGCCTACGTGAAAGGTATCTATCGCATACAGGAGGCGCTGGAGAACCTGCAACGCCGTTATCCCTCGGAGCTGGAGGTGAAAACCATCTACAACGTCCCTCTAAAAGAGTATCTGCAGCTTCTCTCGGAGGCCGACGTGGTGGCTGACCAATTGTATTCCTACACCCCCGCCACCAACGCTTTGCAGAGCATGGCGCTGGGTAAGGTGGTGATCTCCGGCGGTGAAGAGGCGTATTACAACTTCATAGATGAACCAACGTTGCGGCCTATCATCAATCTATCGCCATTGCATCCCAACTATGAGGACCAGCTAATGGAGGCCTTCTCAGACCGCAAAGCGATGTTTCAGCGCTCCATCGAGGGCCGTATGCTGGTTGAGAAGCACAACGATATCAAGATAGTGACAAACCGATTCCTTAAACACTGGGAAGAGATACTCCGTAACTAGTATAATGATGAGCACACCGATACTCGAAATCGCCATATCCACGCTCGGCACAGAGGGGTTGCAGCGTATTGCCGCGGGGGAACATCCTGTCGTGGAGGGGGTGATATATAGCGTGGCGTGCCAGATGCCAGTGGGTGATGAGGTCATCCCCGAGGCATTGCGCCGTGAGGACTTCGTAGTGCGCTTCTACAGAGAGAAAGGGTTGTCGCGCAACCGCAACAGATCGCTACAGACAGCGGTGGGGGAGTGGATACTTATCGCCGACGATGACCTTAGCTACGACAAGGAGGATATCCTCAAACTATTGCCTACTTTAGCCGCTGAAAAGAGCGCTGACTTCTTCCTGACGCGTTATCACGGTTCAGATAAGCATGGCAAGGTGTATCCGGAGCGACGTTGCGACATAAAGCAGGTGCCACGTGGGTTCTACGTCACCAGCTTCGAGATGCTGTTTCGTCGCGAGGCAGTGCAAGGAAAGGTGTGGTTTAATGAAGAGTTTGGACTGGGAGCGCCGCATCTCATCTCCGGCGAGGAGGATATCTTTATGGAGACATGTGCTTATCAGGGACTGAAAGTAGAGGCGTTGCCTATGTATATAGGCAGTCATCCCCATGCCACCACGACGGAGAAGAACCTTCGTAGCCCGTTAATGTTTGAAGCCAAGGGGGCTGTGTTTAGATATAAATATCGCAGGTGGTGGTGGCTGCGGTTGCCGTTGTCAGGACTGAAAGAGACACTGAAGGGGACAGCGAGAGTACCCTTGCATCAATTTATCCGCTACACCTTCCGCGGAGCCCTTACTTATGGCGCCAAAGTCGTAAAAGAGGGGGGAGGAAAGCCGCTGCTGTAAGCGGTAGGATGACCCAATTTAACCACAAAGGAAGATACTCCATACATACCCAACCCAACGAGGTCACTATCACGGAGATGATAAATGTTCTGAAGGTAGTGGCGGTGATGCGTAGCTGATACCTGAATCTATACACCGCACCGATGATAAGCGTGTAGCACAGATACCACCCTATATATGCCAATCCCACAGCAGGAAGCCCGCCAAGATCATAAAATATAAGCGATAGCGCTAGCCCGATTGCCGCATCAACGCTCTCGGTGATGATATATGTGCGACCGTCACCCTTTGCCAACACTACAAACGCCATACACCAGGAGAACCCTTTGAAGGTGCAGCTGAGGATGGCCCATGAGATGAAGGGGATGATCACCTCAAATGCCGAGGAATAGAGCAGCCTTACCACGAAGACACGCAGCAATAGAAATAGCAAAAGAATCGGTATTAATACTAACATTAGTACCACCGTTTCATGGTTGACAAACGTTTGCAATCGTTTACTGGATGCGATATTGGAAGCCAAACGCGGGTAATACTCCATGGCAAGCGCCGTGAATATTAACCCGACATATCGGACCACGATAGTCGTTCCGGCTTGGAAATAGCCCACCTCCGCCTCACCACCTTTGCGGCTGAGGTATGCGGTAAACGCCATCTGCGCCATATTGGAGATGAATGCGGCAATAGCCATATACGCGCCGAGACGGACGAAACCGCTCCCTTCGCGCGCCACCTCCTTGGCGGTGAGCGTCACCTTTGACGTACTCTTGTAGCGGTAGAAGTAGGTGGCTACTATCATGGCTACGCTGTAGGCGATGATGGAGTAGAGCACGCTATTCTCGCCAAGGTAGTAGAACATTGGTATGGAGATAATCAGTCCTGCAAGGGTGCCGAATAGGGAGATGCGGGCTATCTGTTTTAGTCGTGAGGTGCCCTGCAATATCGCCTGCTCGCCCCCTACGATAGCGTTCAGAAGCATACTCGCGGCGAGTATGGCGAAGCACCACCAGCGATCCGGAGAACCGAAAAACCATTTGGAAAGTGGTATGCTAAGACCGCTTATCACCACGGCGCCTAGCAATCCCGACCACCGGCACCACCGTCTCACTACGGCTACTACACGTGCCAGATATCCCGGGTTGTTGCCGTTCATAGCCACGTCGCGCACAGCGCTCTGACGCAGCCCCAGGTCGGTGAGCGTGGAGAGTGTGTCGGTAGTGATATTGAATATGCCAAACAGACCGACGCCGACAGCTTGTAGCCATAGTGCCACTATCTTCATCTTCACTATCGAGCAGAGGATGTTGAACCCCTGCAACCCGGTGAAGAGCGCCATCACTTTGAGGATGGTGCGCGATAGCCCGCCTTGGCGGTTTTCATGACCTGTTTGGGTTATTGACATAATACTAGAGCTTGATTACGAATTTCTGATAAGCCACGCCACTGCCACCATAGCCAAATTTATTAGCCAGCAAACCGGCGTTGAGCAGGTGGCCATGATCCTCGTTGGATGTGCCGAAATCGAAGTATGGCTTATCGGTATAGATTTTAGATATAAGGTAGTCGAATATTACTGACAGAGCGTGTAGGTCGCGCCCCGAGGCATTGGTAGCTATGTATTGGCAATGCGCCACCATGGGGGTCTCGTAGATGCATACGCCACCTATGGGCTCCTCGTCGTGATATGCCATGAATAGCTTGATATTCTCGGGAAAACGGCTGTGTAGCAGCTTAATCTCGTCGAGGGTGTGGACGGGTTGCGCCGAATAACGTTCGCTAAGGCATCCATCCAGTATCTGCCAGTATGCGGCGAAGTCGTCGCTTTGTCGCACTGTGACCCCTTGGCGTATCGCGGCGCGCAGATGGCGACGACGCATAGTGTCGAAACCGCCTACGGCACGCATATCTATCGCCGAAGAGAGGTTGGTCTCCTCGAGGGTAGCTCCGTGGCGCCATAATGCGTAGAGGTCCTCCTGCGAGGGTCGGAGAGCATAGATATATGGCAATGGCTTATAGTGTATGGCGACGATATCGTTGGCGCGACACCATTCCAGAAGCGCGTCCCATAGCTGCATCATTTGGTTGCCATCCACCTTCCCCATGGGGAGGAGCCACCCGCCATACGTGAGCCCTTGGTGCGACACCAATTCCCCGTCAGCGGTGACGTTGGCGGGGAGAAGAGCCGTGAGACGTCCCTTATGGTAAGCCATCAGGGAGCAGTCGCGGAAGCGGTCGCTGTGGTAGTCCATATATCCGCGGAGGTGCTGAAAGGTGGCGCAACGGCTATCTGTCGCCATCGCGTTCCAGAGAGCGCTGTCGCTCGGCTCATATCGCTTTATCCTCCAATTAGTCTCCATAATATCATATTTTAATCAGAGAGAATTATCGTATCCAGTCTGAGGGGTTCATGCGAGTGCGCTCCTTCCATATCTCAAAGTGGAAGATGGAGCGGTTCTTGTCTTCGCTATCCTTAGCCACGGTGCCCAGCGATTGTCCCTGTTTCACGGTCTGTCCGGCAGAGACGCTCACGCTGCCCAGGTTGGCATATACGGTATAGTAGTTGTCGTGACGGATAAGCACCACGTGGGAGAAGCCGTCGGCCTGGTAAACGCCCGACACTACGCCGTCATAAACCGCTTTGGCAGTGGCTCCGGTGGATACCTCCACGTCGATGCCGGTGTTGTCATATACCACATTGTCCAATCCCGGTTTGGAGTGACGGCCATAAGGGCTGACGATTTTGAACGAACCTGCCACGGGGCGCGGCAAACGACCTTTCGCAGCGGCGAAGCCTGACGCTGCTGCGGGAGCCGGTGCTGCTGATGCCACCTCTTGCGATTTAGCGGGGGTAGAGCTGCTTGAATTGCTTGAGGCGTCGCTTCGCGGTTTGCGACGACGTGCTGAAGCGTAGTCACCACCTGAGGCGGCGTCGCTCTTGCTATTGTTGGCTTTGGTTGTATTGGTGGAAGCCTGCTGCTTGGATTTGTTCTCCTGCTTGGACTTCTCGGTCTGTTGTTTAGCTTGCTGTTTAGCCTTCTCGGTGGATTGCTGTTTAGCCTTCTCGGAAGCTTGTTGCTTGGCGTTGTTCTCTGCCAATTCCTTCTCCTTGGCAGCTTTCTCTTTAGCAGCGTTCTCCTTGGCTATGCGGTCCTTCTCCGCTTTCTCTTTGGCGGCACGTTCCTTTTCCGCCTTTATGCGCTCCTGTTCACGGCGTTGTTCCTCTTTGCGCTGACGTTCCGCGGCGGCTTTGGCCTCCTCGGCAGCGATGAGTTGCGAAATTTTGCTATTGAGGGCGTTGACCTCGGCTTGCTTCTTGGAGAGGTATGAACGGAGCGAATCACCATTGCGTTTCAGCTCATTCACGAGCACCTGCTTCTGCGATTGCTGTTGCTCGAGCGATGACTTAGCTTGCTGTTGCTGAGCCAAAGCGTGGTTCTTCATCTGCATAGACTGCGCCAACTCCTCCTTCTGCTTATTGAGGGCGTCCATCTGCTGAGTGATGGCTTCGCTCTGCTTGCCGCGCCAGTCGGAGAATTGTTTTAGGTAGCGCATACGACGCAATGCCTGATTGAAATTATCTGCGGAAAAGATGAAAGCGAGCGTTGACATATTACCCTTCTTGAGGCGCATCTTCTTCACCGCTTGCAGGTATTTTTCACGTAGCAGCTGCAGCTTGGTCTGGTTGGCGTCGATCTCCTTCTGCAGGGTGGAGATGCGGCTGCTGAGAGTGTTGACAGTGCCGCTAAGCTCCGCTACCTGTGCTTCCGACACCTTGATGTCGGCACCGATAGCCTCCAGGTCGTGGAGATTGGTCTTGAGTGATTTGTCGTTCTCTGCAATCTCCTTGTTGGTGCGATTTATCTCGCTCTGTATCTGACTTTTCTGCTTCTTTACATCAGCGGAAGACTCTTGCTTCCCTTTCCCTTTTGTGGCGTTGCTACCTTTGGACTTGTTGCTTTTTTGCGAACCTGAGTTTTTGCTGTTGCCCTTCTTAGAGTTGCCACTTTTAGAAGAGTTTTTGGAAGAGTTATTGCTTGATTTTGAAGTATTACTCTTTTTAGATTTGGCGGTCTCTGTGGGGACAGGAGCGGCGTTCATCGGCAGCGGGGGCTGCACGGTGAGAAGCATCGTCGTCAACAGAGTGACCGTACCTATTTTGCGTAACAATTCATTCATGGATTTCTGGGAGTAAATATCGGGATTTAAAAGGATTTTAGGAAGTCTTTGATCCCGACACGTTTCATCTTGGAAGTGATTTTGGCAGGCGCCATCTCGTTGGCGTCCCATGAGGGAGCGTCG
This sequence comes from uncultured Sangeribacter sp., assembly GCA_964559895.1. Classification (GTDB taxonomy): domain Bacteria; phylum Bacteroidota; class Bacteroidia; order Bacteroidales; family Muribaculaceae; genus Lepagella. Next base: position 11,347 of record CAZLJS010000016.1, on the reverse strand, counting down.
AGCTTGAACGTGGCTTGAAGGTTATGCTTGGCATCCTTCCACGTGAGCGCCATGTTCATCTTTTCACCCGAGAAAGTGTAGTCTATGCCCAGACTTTTGCTCTCATCAGCGGTGATAGCCTGCGTGGTGTATAATATACCCTCTAAGGTGGTGGCGAAACCATATTTCACCAGTCCGTCGAGGGGCTGTTCCTTTGGTAACACTAGCAACGAATCATCCTGACGGTAAATCTCTGCGGTGTAGCCGTTGAGGGTGGATAGCTCGCCGTAGTTGAGGATGAAAATCCTACCCAGCAGCATCGCCTGCAGATCCTCCAGGCCGGCGGGCATGGAGTGGATGAAGTCGCCCATGCACTCTTTGACGTAGGTCTTGTTGTGTCTGTTGAGGAGCAGAATAGTGTCGTTGGCTACCTCTACGCGTCCCACTTCGCCCATGAGTGGCACACGCAGCGAGATGCGCAGCACCTTACCCTTCTCCATGTAAATCTTCACGCTGGGTGAGATGGGTAGCTTGTCGGTGCTGAATTTTCCCGACAGTTCCACCGTTTCCCATGCTCGGTAATTGCTCACGATGGTGTTGAGCAGTTGCTCGGAGTCGGGGGCGGGAGCCAATTCTTCGGTAGTGTCGCCGGAGGTGTTGGCGCTCTTGGACTTAGCGCTCACGGGGAGCACCATTGCTGTGAGGAGAAGAAGCGGTAATATATTTCTTAATAGGGTAGTCATTATTTCTGATAGTAAGTTTTATCCGACACTTTGCGTTGAATCAATTCGTTGGCGGGGTCGAGCTCCAGCGCCTTTTGCCATGCCTCCAGTGCCTTCTCGTATTCGTGGCACATGAAGAGAATGTTGCCGTAATGGTCATAGATGTCGCTGCTCTCATCCTCGCCCGCTGCCTTCATCTTCTCTATCGCCATCTCCTGATAAAGCTTAGCGCGGTCGTAGCTGCGTTTCTTGAAAAGGATATAGGCATAAGTGTCGAGATAAGTGCTATTGTCGGGGTCAATGGAGATTGTACGCTGGCTCATTTCCAGACATTTATCAAGGTCGGCGTCGTCGGTGAGTGCCATGAAATATGCGTAGTTGTTGAGCACCAATACGTTATCAGGGTCTAGCTCCAACGCTTGCTCATAGATGTTGTATCCGGTGACGGTGTCGTTGAGAGAGACGACTTGGTCGCCGAGCATCTGTAGCCAAGTGGCGACGCCTGACTTCTCGTCGGAGAAGATAGTGTCGGGCATCACCAACGCCTTGGGTGACATGGTCATCTCGTAGTCGGGGATGTTTTTGCATACATTCCTTAAGCATATCTCCTTGGCGGCCTTGTGGTCGTTGTTCAGGATATAGCTGGTGGCGAGGATAATCTCCATCGGGTTTGTCGGCTCGCCGATGTTCTTCTGTGCTTCATCATATATCTGCTGCACAATTGAGGCATCGCTGCGGAATAGATTTGCCAATATATATTTCTCCCAATATAGGGTCTCGTCGGGAGCTATCGCTACCAAGCGTTTTGCGATGTCGTTTGTCAAATCATAGTTCTTGGAAGGACTGGCTAAGGAATATCCGAATTCCAGTACATCGACATCGTCACCTTCGGTTTCATACAGAGCGTTGTAGAGAGCCTCTACACGCGGAGAAAATTCTTCTAAATCCTCGGGCTCAACGTTATAGGCGATGTATTGGTATAGGTAATCCACTTTGGTTTTGGCGTCGAGCATATTTCCGCGTAGCACCTCTATCACCTTTTGGTCAGCCATGGCCTCATCGCCGTTGCTGTTGTAATAAGAAGCGAGAGCGTCTTTGACATCGGGGCTGTCGGGTGCCAGCTCTTCGGCACGTAGCAAAGCTGTTTCCACGCTGTCTCTCATGTCAAGGGCGTCGTATATGCTAGCTCTGCCAAGCCATGACTCATAGGATAGCGGTTTATCCTTTATTACCTCGTCGGCCATGCGGATCACCCCTGCGGTGTCTGATTTGGCGAGATAGATGCCGGCATAGCGGCTGATGGTCCTCTGGCTACGTCCCTCAATGCGCTCGAAACGTTGCAAGGCGTCGATGCACTTATCCAGCTCGTCGTCGTAGAAGTACATCGCAGTGAGGTCGTCGTAGATATCAGTCTTGGAGGGGTAAATCTTCAGGATACGTTCCAGCACGCGTGCCCCCTCCTTGTAGTCGGCGACGGGGAGTGTCGCTACATTTTTTGCATACTGTATTCCCTCTTGGTAATCCTCGGGGTAAGCATCCACGTAGCGTTTCATCAGCGGGTAGATATTATCCACCAGGTAATCGCTGTCCTTGTATATGATAGTTTGCAGGTGAGCGTAAGACATACCCGCCTCTTTGAAGGTGGTGTCGATGTCGTAGGCATGCTTATATAGCTCATACGCCTCGTCGTATTTTTCAAGAGCATATGCGCGGCTACCTGCCAGATAGAAATAGCGGCTTTTCTCACGGCGCTGTTGTGGCGTCATGGCATAAGCGATGCCGCTTACTACCAGTAAGGTAAGCATAAGGAGAGGGAGAAACTTAAGTCTTAGTCTGTTCACAACCGAAGATTTCTATAGTTAAGCATATACATCAGCCGCGTGAGAGGCGGTAAGTAGATGCGATGCGTCAAAATTATTATTTAGTGCCGGTGTGACCGAATCCTCCGGCGTTGCGTTCGGTGCTATCGAGAGAGTCGGTAGGTTCCCATTCCACGCGGGTGTATTCCTTGATCACCATTTGGCAGATGCGTTCGCCGTCGTTGACCACGAAGTCCTTGTCGCCCAGGTTGATAAGCATCACGCCTATTTCGCCGCGGTAGTCGGAATCGACGGTGCCTGGGGCGTTGACGATAGAGAGGCCGTGCTTGAGGGCGAGGCCGGAGCGGGGACGTATCTGGCACTCATATCCTTGTGGCAGTTGGATATATAGTCCGGTGGGGATAAGAGCGCGTTGCAGCGGACGGAGCGTCACGCTACCCTCCGGCAGGAAAGCCCTCACGTCCATACCTGCCGAGCCCTCGGTGGCGTATTGGGGCAGGGGGTGGTGGCTCTTATTTATGATCTTTACTTTGATGTTCTGCATATTAAATATCTTATCTTTATATAACGCCCAAATAGCGATTGCTATTGCATTATTGCTTCTGATATCATTAATTATTCAATGATTTGCGCGTGTATATTAAATCGTAATACATCATTCTAGACCGCAAGTGGTCTGAAGGATTAATCATGAAAGTCTCTCGCTCTTCTTCTTCTGAAGAATAAAGAAATTTAAATCCATTGTTCGACAGATACTCTGACGCAATTCTTATTTAAATTGAATGTTTTTGAGAGTTCCTCCATGCTGCTTTATAAATAATTTGCCACGTTCCTCCATTTCCTTAAGTTCATCGTAAGATAACCTTAAAGATTCTTGATGGGTATTAACTTCAGCTTCTTCAGCTTCTTTGATAAATCGTTCAGCTGCATCGCCATACAATACCGGTATTCCTCGAATTTCTAATGCCATAGTAGGATTGTTTTTATTATTGCAAAGATAAATATAAAGCGTGGATATTGCAAATATATGGTGCGTTTCTCTTGTCTGCAATTTTTTTTGTACTTTTGTAGGAAGTATTATTAACCTATAAAAGTAATATCGATATGATTAGACTGAACTGTTTCTTTCAATCCAACGATGAGGCAGGCTTCCGCAAAGCATTGGCGGCAGCTGAGGCTCTCACTGCTAAATCCTTGAAACATGAGGGCTGTGTGGCTTACGACGTGTTTGCCAGCGCTACCCGCAAGGATGTGTTTATGATCTGCGAGACATGGCTTAACCAAGAGGCACTCGATAAGCACTCCGCTACTCCCGAGTTTGGCGAGAACGTGGCTATCATGGAGGAGTGCGGCGCTTTGAAGCTCGAAAGATTTGAGTTTTAATCCGGTTTGTTGAAATAAGAAAAGACGTGGCAATGCCGCGTCTTTTTTTGTTGTGTATCATCGTCACATGCTACCCTGTTCTATGAGGGTGGCGATGCGGTCTATGACGGCATCTTCGTGGTTCTTGTCGGGGTTGAAGCTGATCTTCATATTCATGCCGAAGAATCTGCCGAAGGTCTGCCAGAATCCGGCGCGGAAGGAGCCGAGAAATGCCTTCACTATGCTATATGATGACTGGTCGGTCTCGCGCGTGATTAGCTTCAATAATACCTTTCCTTGCCCTTTGGTGAACCCTTTAATCACCGGCTTGTAGCGGTCAAAGATATCCTTCTCCAGACGCTTCAGATGCGCTTCTCGCTGCTTCTTGTTGGGTATCGTCTGGATATATTCATAGGTCTCACATAGTGTGGAATATGCCAATTTGGCGTAGGGGAGCGTCTTGCGCACATCCCTGACGGTGCGCCAATAAAACTCTTCGTCTTTCTTGTTTTTGAACTTCAGCGGTGCATAGACGTAGAAGTCCTTGAAGATGGTCATGCGCACCGTGTCGCCATACATATCCACGAAATGGTAATAACCCTTGTAGGGGTTGACCTCTATCTTCGGCTCCTCGGGCTGGTTGTTGCTCTGCCCATGTCCTGCCAGTGGTATTGCGCACAACGCCATACCTATCAGGAGATATAGAATTTGAAGCTTTAGATTATGGACCATGGTTGTGAATGTTGTTTCTAGTTTAACGGAGGTAGTAGCGCGAATGTTGTCTCACGTCCTAATCTCATTAACGCGTCGAGCACTGAGAGGTGCATATCTACCATACCGGAGTGTTGGCGGCGCAATTTCTCATACATTATTGGGTCGTGGCGGCGCATCCTCTCTAGGGAGGCGATGGTGTCGCTGTCGCATAGTATCCGCATCGCCATATTGTGGAGCGGTGTGGATATCTCACTAAGTAGGGAGTGGCGGGTATCCAGAGCCTCGGCGATCTGCGGGTAAAGGTGCTCAAAGAAGGGCATCTTGCCATATTCCGACATGAAGGCGGCGAGGTGCAGCCTGCGCCAATCCCCATGTTCCGATACGCGGTGAGGTGCCGACGGAGCATGTTTCACGCGGCTGAATCCCCCCTCGATGGGTATGGATAGCGTGCGTTGGCCGTTGTTGCTCTTTACGACGCATCTGTTGATGTCGCGTGGCGACACCTCGGGGTATGAGATCGTCTCCGACACTCCCGCCGCCACGTCGAGCGAGGAAGCTATCAGAGACGCATACCATTGCGCGGAAGGGAGATAGGGGATTACCATCTACCCTCCTTATCGGGGTTAGGGTTGCGGAAGATACGGTTCCAGCGTATCTTGCCGTCGCTGAATGATCTGTCTTCGTCGAAGGAGATGAGGATGAGCATCGGGGAGCCTACGATATGGTCCTCAGGCACGAGACCCCAATAGCGGGAGTCGGCGCTGCGGTCGCGGTTGTCGCCCATCATCCAGTAGTAGTCCATCTGGAAGGTATAGTGATCGGTAGCGGTGCCGTTGATATAAATCTTGCCATCTTTCACCTCCAGGGTGTTGCCCTCGTAAGTGCGGATAGCGCGCTCATATACGGGTAGGTTTTGGAGGGTGAGGTGCAGTGTCTTACCCTTTTGTGGTATCCAGAACTCGCCCATGTTGGGACGTGTCCATCCATAGGGGGCGTCGAGGGGCCATACTCCGCCAAGGTCGTATAGTCCGGTCTCAGACTCCTTGATGAGCTTGCCGGTGACCTGTGGCAACTTCTCCACCTGGGCTTTCATCTCCTCGGTGAGCGGGAGGTTGTAGTATTGCTGTCCGGTGTAGGGATCGGTGATCATCGCGCCTTGGTAGTCCTCTTGTCGCACGCCCATGTCGCTCCACACATCCTCGGTGACGACTGAGGAGACGGGGATGAGATAGTTGAACTGTACATATTTGGGTTGCGCTATGGCTTTGCCGTTGATATAAACCACGTCGTTGACGATTTTCAGGCGCTCACCTGGGAGGCCGATGCAGCGTTTCACATAGTTCTCGCGACGGTCAACGGGGCGCCATATCAGTTTACCGAACTTGTCGGGGTTGCGGAGGATGAACTCTTTGGGGTTCTCCACGCCGGAGGCCTTCAGTTGATGACAGATAGCGTAGTAGTCGCCATATTTGGGGTCTATCATGGTGGGCACGGTGTCTCCCTGGGGATAGTTGAACACTACTATGTCGCCGCGCTCGATGCTGCGGATACCTGCCAAGCGGTGATACTTGAGCTGAGGGTTCTCCAGGTAGCTCTTAGTGTTAAGGATGGGCAGGGTGTGCTGCGTGAGGGGGAAGTGGATAGGTGTCTGGGGCACGCGTGGACCGTAGAGGGTCTTGTTTACCCATAGATAGTCGCCTACCAAGAGTGATTTCTCCAGCGAGGAGGAGGGTATCTGATAGTTCTGCCCGATGAAGGCGAAGATGAAATATACTAATACCAGGGCATAGACGATGGCATCGACCCATGTCATGATAGTCTTCACTATCGGGGACTTGGACTCCTTCCACCAGCTCCAGGGGATATATCCGGTGATATAAATATCGAGCAGCAACAGCCACCAGAACAGCAGCCACGGATTGCTCATCCATATCACCCATAAGAAAAATATCACGGAGACGATGGCGAAGCGTATCCATCGTGTGCGTTTCACGGCGCGTAGTCGGTCGATAAAGCTTGTCGGTTTTTTTCTACTTCTCGAATCTGATTTATAATATTCCTCTTTCATCGTCTAAGCATTTTCAAGTTCAGCCATCATGTCAGCCATGGTGAAATAGCCTTTTTTGCCGCAAACCCACTCCGCGGCGAGTACGGCACCGAGGGCGAATCCCATGCGTGATTTGGCGCTGTGTGTGATGGAGATAAAGTCTTCAGGGGCGTCCCAGGTGATGGTATGTATGCCGGGCACCTCACCCTCGCGGTAGCATTTGATGGGGAGGGTGGCCTCTTCTCGGGTTTCGAGAGATTCCACTTCATGCCAGTTGTCAAGCTTGGGGTATGTGGCGATAAGGTCTTGTGCCAATGTCACGGCAGTGCCCGAGGGATGGTCCAGCTTATGGATATGGTGAGTCTCCTCCATAGCCGGCTTATATTGTGAGAACGCTGTCATGATGCGTGCCAGATACTTATTCACCGCCATGAAGATGTTCATGCCAACGCTATAGTTGGAGCTATAGAAGAGGGTAGCCTCCCCTTTGAGGGCTTTCTCTTTGAGAATCTCCAGCTTATCGAGCCATCCTGTGGAGCCGGAAACGACAGCCACACCCTGCTCCAGGGCGCGACGGCAATTGTCGAAGGCCTGTGTGGGGGCGGTGAACTCGATAGCCACGTCGGCGCTGCGGAAGAGGTCGCTGTCGATATCTGATTTGTTATCTATATCTATGCGAGCCACTACCTCGTGACCACGTTGTAGGGCTATGCTCTCGATAGCATGACCCATTTTACCATATCCTATTAGTGCTATTTTCATGTCTATTTACGCTATTATCACGCAAATTTAGAAAAGATTTCGTAAATTTGCAATATGCGGACTAAAATCACCGGAATAGTGTTAAGCATAGTGCGCCATTCCGACAAGCACAACGTGGTGAGTCTATATACCCCCACTCATGGGCGTATCACCTGCGTGGCGCCTGCCGGAGGCACCCGCAGCAAGCTGCCGCGACTGATGCTGCTCACCACTATCGACACCGAGATTAACATCACTCCCGCCAAGGAGATATATCAGCTGCGCAGCTATAGCTTCGCGGAGTTGAGACCCTCGCTATATACAGACCCTATGAAGATGACTTTGGCGATGTTTCTGGCTGATTTCCTTAATCATCTATTGCGAGAGACGCAGCCCGACGCGGGTATCTGGAAGTTTATCCAGGGGTCGCTGTCGCTGCTCGACGTGGCGCCGCTCAGCCCTAATTTCCATCTGGTATTTATCAGCGCCATAGCCCCGTTTGTGGGCATCCAGCCCGACCTTGAGAACTGCAACACCTCCAACTGGTTTGACCTCCGCGCCGGACGCTACACCTCCGTGGCCCCGCTGCACAACGATTTCCTGCCTCCCTGCAATTCGCACTGGCCCTCGCTGCTGTCGCGCCTCACTTACTACAATGCCGACTGCCTGAAGCTCTCCGGTGAGCAGCGATACCGCATCCTCGAAGGTATCTTGCATTATTATGCCATCCATATCCCCGGCATCGCCTCCATGAAGTCGCATCATGTGCTCCGTGAAATCTTTGCGAAATAAAAGAGAATGCGAAGCTGTAGTGAGCCAAAAAAAGATTTTTGGAACAGAACAGCTCCGCTTCTACACATTGCTTACTTGCAAACTGCTTTATGTCGCAGTTAAATCGTATGGATTATTTGCGGTATATTAGTTTCTTGCCGGCTTGAATATAAATTTGTCCGGCTACGGGGTTCGTCACCTTTCTGCCCAACAGATCATAAATGCTGTTGTCTCTGACGGTCTGTTCCACAAAAATCTCATCCACCGACGCTTCGGGGAAGTCGTTAGTCTCAATGATATTGGTGAAATAGCTCCAGCCTGCGGCATTGCGGTATAGGTCACCGGTCCCAATAGGCACGTATAGCGGTGTGGATTTAGGCGTGTCGCCTGCATACTCAGCCTCAATTTTGCCAAACGGGGTGCGGCCATCGTCAGCGGTGTCACAAGTAGGTGGTACCATTGCCTTGCAATATATCCGTTTAATATTTGACCATGCTTCGCAACTGTTAACGCCAAGGAATTCCATAGAGGAGGGAAATACCATCTCTTCGATAGATTTAAGCCCAGAGAATGCGTTGTAATATACCGATTTAAGCCCCTCGGGCAATTCCAGACTTTGCAATTGTTCGCAGGATAGGAACGCGTCATGGTTAATAACAGTAACATTATCAGGGATATTGATCTCCTTGAGCAATATACAACCTTTTGCAAGGCCAAAAGGAATCTCGGTCATCGCCTCAGGTAAATGGATGTATCCCAATTCAAGGTTTGTGGAGAATTGGCTGCCATCGCCGAAATTGACGCAACTATTCGGCAATTCCACAGATTTCAAATTGCAACCGGAGAAAGCGTGTCCGCCCAATGACTCAAGACCATCGTTGAAGGTCACTCCTGAGATAGCGGATAAATAGAAAGCGTAATCGCCAATCTGCTTAAGTGTGGAGGGCAATGCCACCTCTCCGTTTAGACTGGAGCAGTATGTGAAAGCACCCTCATCAATTAATTCCAAACCTTCGGGCAATACTAAAGAGTCAATGCCAAGACTGGAGCAGTTGCCAAAGCAATATTCACCCAATTTCTTTATTGAAGAGGGGATATTCACCATTTCTAAGTCACTGGCTGCTTCAAAAGCCATCTCGCCGATCTCTTCTACCCCTTCGGGAAGGATAATGCGACGTAACCTGATCACATAGTATTCGGTCCGGTCGTCAGACATCTGTTCGTTGGGATGACTGAAAGCATAATCGGGTATCTTATTGTCGGCGATAGAGGCGTTTTCGAGATTGACCACAGAGAGGACACCATTAAGGCTGGCGTTCCACATAGTGCGGAAATCCGCCTCATTGATAGTGCCGCGCACTACAAGAGAATCGACTTCCAAGGCCTCTGTGTTCATAAGAGCCTCCAAGCCACCGGGATTTTCAACTGTCACATCGAGATATTTCACGTTTTGCTCGTCCATTCTATGGTTCGCACACTTGGACGTGTGTTTGAGACGCAATTCCGGCAATCTACTTTCCGGCATACTCTTTTGAATAGATTGTAGATTAGCTGACAAGACAACGCAATGGCCGACAACTAATACCAACAACAATGTTGTAATTCGTTTTACCATACTCATAATTGTTTAATGTTGTTTATAATGTAGGTTGTTTGTGAAAAATTCTGGCTTTCACCATTTTATCCACAATTTTATGTCGCAAAGTTACAACAAACAGGATATAAAAAACAAGAGATTTTGTGCGGAAATTGTGCGGAAATTGTGCGGAAATTGTGCGGAAAAGATAAAAAATAAGTATTTATACCAAATTTTTGCATATGTATGCGAAACGTGCTTATAGTAGTCGTACTATTTCGTCAAGAACCTTTACGCCTAATTGTTTATTAAAAATCTTTAGGCATAATGATTCTCGGCGATGTGAGATAGTCCCTTTTGTGCGACTTACTAGTATTGTCATTTGTGTTGGGGTCACACCACATTTTATTAATAATGCTAGATGGTGTTCGTTTATAGTGATTCTCCCATCAGTGAGTAGCAATAGGCGTGCATGAAAATCCGGGGAATCAATGCAAACTAATTTCTCTAGATCTCCCCATAAGGGATCATCTATTGGAATCATCATCTTTTTATCAATGTAAGCCTTTAATGAGGCATACGTTTCTGATTGCAATATTGTTTCGGAAATCTGTTTGCGCTCGCCTTTATTGTATCTAGCAAGCAATTCTCCTTTAGCCTTTCCCTTTAATGATGATGAGTTTTTGGATATCTCCACTTCTAGCTCTGAATTATCCTCGTTGTTATCAAGGTGTGTGGGCTTATTGTCTGAATCCTTGATAGAGTCATGCATAGAATCAATTTCTTGCTGCAGGTTGCGATGTTTCAAATAAGCAGCAATTATTATTAATGCAATTACTACTATCAAAATGTAAATTACCCCCCCCCCTATTATCGGGGAGTTGCGTATCTGACGCCGCTTTCGTGCAACTCAAAAGCGACATGAACAAAAATGATAATATGATGATGTTAAACTTCATGTTGTCTTGCATCTATGGTTAGGCTAATACTGCGTTGAGGTTAGTCGTTAATAGTAGAGATGAAAAAGATTTTTGGTTGGATCTTTTCATGCTCCTGAGTTTTTGTTGTTTAGATGCGCAAACTTAATAATAATTCGGCAATTGTCAAAATTTTAGCGTTAAAAAACGTTTGGGTATTTGATTTTTAGGAATATTAACATCGGAAGCGCCGGTGGTAACTATTCAGCAGGCCTCATCAATAGAGCTGCTCACACAGATGTGTACCTCTCGGCACACTCTATTCCTACCGGCTATACCCCCGCAGAGACTCGCCTTTGGCTCGCTCTACGGGGTTACCTATAGGTCAGCCCCTCTCGGGGCAAGGTTTGCTGCAAATCGGAGTGCACAGGTCGCTGTCAAGCGGCCTATGTTATCCGTTTGACGGCGATCTATACGCCGATAGTTTCCTAGCCTGCTTCCTCGTGCGGAGCTGTTCTGTTCAAACGGTCTTCCGTTTGCCTTTAGCTATCCGTTTGCCTCGCCTTTAGCCATCCGTTTGCCTCGCCTTTAGCTATCCGTCTGCAGTTGTGGCGCAGATGATTTTGAGGTGAGGCATGCGGTACTGTATCATAAATCCTCTTTGATAATCTTGGAGAAGAAGCGACATTCGGCGCATT
>CAZLJS010000015.1:0-18303 GCA_964559895.1 uncultured Sangeribacter sp. | reverse complement strand
CCTACAAAGATACAAAATGTCTGGCATATATATGAAATTAATCTTATCATAAAGTCGCTGTTTTTTTGAAATATGCAGGGTTTCGCGTTAAAATGTTGTCTTTTAGATGATATGCGTGATAAATGAGACGACTTTTATGGCGCGATATATGATGTGATTAATGAAAACTATAATATAAATTTAAGGAGCGGCGTCGGAAATAGGCGCCACTCCTGTAAATTGTAATGTATGAAGGATTTACGTGGAAAATTTATTTTACACGTTTGTAATCGTCAATCTTGCCATCGACAATTTTAACTTTGGTTTTTCCCTTGTTGCCCATGTCATTGTAGGATACTACATACCAGCCGTCCTCGTCGGGATCTACTGACAATACCTTCTGAGTATCTGACGGACCATCCTCAGCCATGCTTCTGAGTTCGTTGTAAGCGTAGCAGGTGCCGTTGTCGCAGTCATACTCGTAAGCTTGAGCCAATTTCTTGAGGGCTTTAGCTGTGAAGTAAGGTTTGGGACTTGATTCGGAGAAACCGAATACGAATTTGTCATAGACAGATTTGATGATTTTGATGTTTACGGAGTGGTCAACGGCAGGAGCCTCTTCTTCGGCGGCCTCTGCTACATTGGGAATACTATCCTTCTGGGGAGCCTCTTGCACTTCGTTAGCTTCCACATTCTGTACCTCTTCGCTTTCAGAATCTTGTTGATTCTCCTCTTTTGATGATCCACATGAGGTCATTGCGAAAATCACCATACTGCTCAAAATAATTCTAAATACTTTCATAATATTTAAATTTTTAGTAAATGTTATCAATTACGGTTTTTGACCGTTGCACGCTTTTGGGGTTGTCGCGCGTCGATCCACAAGTAGCCACAATCAATGAGCTAACTTTCTACTGGTTGTGTTGGCAAACGTGTCGCAAACATTTAACGTGGCAAAGGTACGAAATTTTCTTGACATTGCCACAAGTTTTAAAGCGAGGCCTTTACAACAAATTTACTGACCCGAAGGTACGCATTACTGATTAATAGGATCGGTAAATCTATTATGGGATATAAAAAATTAAGACCGGCTATCAGTGATAGTCGGTCTTTCAGGAGCGGAGTGGGCGAGATTCGAACTCGCGATACGCTTTTGGCGTATACACGCTTTCCAGGCGTGCCTCTTCAACCACTCGAGCACCACTCCTGTTGTCGGTACTCTTGTTGAATATCAGAGTAAAAATTTGTCTTTAAGAGATGTTTTTGGTGTCGTTCTCTGTTTGACGGTGCAAAGTTAGTTCTTTTTTTTGATATGGCAATAGCATTTGCGAAATTTTTAGTACTTTTGTTGCAATTTTAATGATATCGACAATTTTATGAGACTTAAATGGATCATTGGGGGTGTCGCATCCCTCTTTATCGCAGTTTCGTGTAGTAGCGGGGACTCGGGCAATGGCAAGTTCCCTAAAGATTTTAATTCTCGCACCGATTCGGAGAAGGTGGCTTATATGATGGAGGCTGTTTCCCCCGACTCTGTGGCGCGTTATATCTGTTATGCCTCTCTGGGTGATATCCCCGAGGCGAGAATAGACTCCCTCAGCATCGCTGTCTATTATGCTTTTGAGCATTATAAGGGGGATGACTTGGCTCGTTTTGGCGAGAGCTTCGACAATATGCAAGACAATCTGCCTCTGGATAAGAAGATGAAGCTGATGAAGCTCGCGGGCCTCGATGATCCTATGGGTATAGGCCTCAAGCTGGGTCTGGAGTTCATCGAGCAGATACGCGATAATAAGTTGTCGGCCGACAAGGTGGCTGAGGAGATCGCCGCTTTCAAGAAATCATGTGCCAACGACCCCGAGACCTACTCTCGTTTTGTGAAAGGGTTTAAGGCCGCATTGAAAGCTAATGGCACTACCGAGCTCCCCGCAGGTGTCTATCAGCGCTTTGTGAACATGTCTGAAACTCTATAACATTACTTATTTAACCTATTTATATCAAGATGGAAATGAAAAGTTATTCGGAATATTCTTCCGAGGTGGCTTTGTGGCTCAAAGAATTGAAGCTGCCTGAGGAGGAATATCCTACATTATATTCCCCTATAGCGTATGCGTTGGATTGTGGTGGTAAACGACTTCGCCCTGTGTTGGTGCTGATGGTGTGTGAGGCTATGGGCGGTGCTATCGCCGATGCCAAGGAGGCTGCTATCGGTCTGGAGATGTTTCACAACTTCACGCTGCTTCACGACGACGTGATGGATAACTCGGATATGCGTCGCAGCCGTCCCACCGTTCATAAGAAATGGGGCGTTAACGAGGCTATCCTCTCCGGTGATGCTATGCTCACCCTCGCTACGGAGAAGGTGGCATGTGTGCCCGACGATAAACTGCGCCGCGTGCTGCTGGCGTTCAACGAAGGTGCTATGCGTGTCTATGAGGGCCAGGCGCTGGATATGGCGTTTGAGACCCGTGACGACGTCACTCCCCAGGAGTATATCAATATGGTGGGCCTTAAGACCGGAGCCTTGCTGGGTACCGCTGCCAAGGTGGGCGCTATCATTGGTGGCGCTGACGATAAGGTGGCTGACGCCTTTTATGACTACGGATATAAGATTGGCCTCGCCTTCCAGATCTACGACGACTACCTCGATGTGTATGGCGACGCTATCATGTTTGGCAAACCGATTGGCGGTGATATCCTCAATAATAAGAAGACCTTCTTGCTCATTGAGGGGCTCTCTCGCGATGGTAAGGACTCCGAGGCGCTGCGTGCTGCTATGGAGATGGAACCTTCGGATCTGAAAATCAAGACCGTGACCAAGATTTACGATGCTCTCAACCTGGGCGAAGCGTGCCGCAAAGCCAGCGCTTCATATTGTGGTCAGGCATTGAAGGCGTTGAAGAAGGTGAATTTGTCGGAGGAATGGCGCGAAATGTTCAAGCACCTTGCCGATAAACTTACAGATAGAAAGAAATGATAGATACCCACACTCATCTATACCTCTTTGAGGATGATGATCAAAATAAGGAGGAATCGGGATTGCAAAATTCCGGTTCCTTCCCCTTAACAGCCTTCGCTAGTGGCGTGGAGGCGTTGCGTCGTGCCCTTGAAGCGGGGGTAGATAGGATGATTCTCCCCTGCGTGGATGAAGAGTCGATGTATCAACTGCTGGATATGCATCATCGTTTCCCCGCGGTGACATATATGGCAAAAGGGTTGCACCCTACAAGCATCGACGCTGACTGGCGCGCGCACCTCGACCGCATATTGAAGGGTTTCGAAGGCGAACGTGTCGTGGCTATTGGCGAGGTAGGTATCGACCTCTATTGGTCGCAGGATTTTCGTCGTGAACAGATAGAGGCGTTTGCCGAGCAGGTCTGTTTGGCTAAGAGCGAGGATCTGCCGGTCATCATCCATTGCCGCAACGGATTGGACGACACGCTTGACGTGCTGCGCAGCGTGGGTGACGGGGTGAAGGCTGTGTTTCACAGTTTCACGGGAGGCGCGGAAGATGTGGCGCGCATCAAGAGCGTTGGTGACTATTATTTCGGCATCAACGGGGTGGTGACCTTTAAGAATGCGGCGGAACTGCGTGAGGCAGTGCCGTTGATAGGTGTGGATAGGATACTCTTGGAGACCGATTCACCATATTTGGCGCCCGTGCCTTACCGCGGCAAACGCAACGAGAGCGCTTATCTGCCTAAGGTACAGGAGAAATTGGCAGAGCTCTTGGCGTTGGATATAGACGCTGCTGAGACGCAGTTTGTCGCAAATACAGTAAAGTTTTTTGGATTATAAATCTCTTGGGGTTTATAAATTGTAGGAATTTGTCAGGCTTATCGATAGATAGGCTGCACCATATTGCTTGGCCATGGATGAACTGTCGCCAACCCACCCATGGCTTCGGCAAGGAACGGTATTGCTACCGCTAGCCGAAATCAAAGCAATATTGATACAATTGAAATACACGTATTTCCACCATTGTAGTATTACTTCCCTATTGGGATGACTTAAACTACGCAAAAGTATAAATAAAAATTGAAATATAGTGCATAATTTTTGAGAAATTTTTGTCTAAAAGGAAATTTTTTTATTCCATTTTTTCTCTGATGATGCACTATTATCGCATAAAGATGCTGTAAGGTACTGTATATTAGGTTTATAACTTAATTATGATAGGTTTGTGATTTGAGTGTAGCATATATTTAGACAGTAGCTCTTTTTTAGCAATTTTTATGAAGCAGGTGGCAGTGGAGTCTGTGCAGGCAAACATTTCACCCTGCAAAGTCTCCTCGTCGAGGACTAATTTTACCTTCTGCTCGGTGTCTTTGAATATGCTGAGTATGGTAGTAGCGCCCTGTTGCGTGCCCAACATAGGTTCCAGCAGCTCGGTAGGTGCGAATGAGACGCGTGATATGCCAAGCGCTTTGGAGAAATCTTTGGTGACGAATGCTTTATCGGCGGGCATAGCCAGCAGATAGAAAGATGTCTTTTGTCTATTGCAGAGGAATAGCGTCTTAACTATCGGATTATCAAGACCTTTAGCTATCTCTATGCAGTCCTCCATCGTCAGCCCCGGGTCGGAGTCAACGCGTGTGAATCTGATACCCAGCTCCGCGAGGATGCCGTATATCTCTTTCTGTGTTTCGGTTTTAAACGTTTCCGGTGCTGTGGTTAGTTGCTCGCTTACGTAAAACATATCTACAATTGTTTATAACTTGTTCATAACTTACCGACTTATGAACGGCGTCGATCAGGGTATTCCGAGGAAACGGTGCAATTGCACGGAGAGTGTCCAGCGTGGATCGTCGAAGATGCGGCGCAACGTGCGTAGTTGGTTCTGCTGAAACTCCTTCTCGTCGGGGGTGTAGCAGGGTTGGAGATACATGATGGTTTTCTCCTTGCGACAATCCAGGTTGAAGTATTGCTCTAGCGGTTGGCCAAGATCTACTACCTTTATCTCGTCGGCGTATGTGGCTCTGATAGGTAGCTCTTTCTCGCCGCTGATGCCTGTCTTGGGGGAGATGGTCACCCAGTCGATACCTGCGGGGAGGGGATTGGTGCCGTTGGTCTCGATGGCTATTTTCTTGCCGGTGGCACGCTTGAGCAGATAGATGAATTGCTCGTCGATATGCAGCGACGGTTCACCGCCGGTGAGCACTATCCAGTCTGCTTTGTATAGATTGACGGCATGGATGATGTCGTTGTCGTTCATCATGATACCGTTGGCGTGCTGAGTGTCGCAGAAAGGACATTCAAGGTTGCAGCCGGAGAAGCGGATGAACACGGTGGGGTAGCCCACGTGGTGTCCCTCCCCCTGTATGGAGTAGAAGATTTCGCTAATTTTTCTCATAGATGGTCTGTTATAATTAATCCAGTTCGTAAATGGCGGAGTTGCCTTCGCTCTCCTGCACTTCGCAGCGGTAGCAGTGGGGCACGTTCTCCACTATCCAGCGGGCGATGTTCTCCGCTGTGGGGTTGAAGTCCAACACATCATTGAGCACCTTATGGTCGAGGCGCTTTTGTACTACATTTTTTATTTCAGTGAAATCGACCACCATGCCGTTGTGGTTCAACTCTTTGCCGCGGCACTCCACGGTGATGATCCAGTTGTGGCCATGCAGCGAGGTGCACTTGCTTTCGTAGTCAAGTGATAGCTTATGAGCGGCGGAAATTTCAATTCTTTTCTTTACGTAATACATTGCTGTGATGTATTGATATGATTAATTATACTTGAGGTGTTTCCAGATAAGGTGTAGGGTCTTGGAGGTCGGCATATTTGAAGGCCTCAGCTCTTTCGACGCAGGTGCCGCATTTGCCGCAATGCTTCTCGCCACCCTTGTAGCAGGAGTAGGTATGGCTGTAATCTACGCCCAGCTTTTTGCCGATAGCCACTATTTCCCCTTTGGTGATGTTGGTATAAGGGCCTTCTACCTTCACATTATTATATGTGCCGAAGGAGGTAGCCTGTCCCATAGCCTCGATGAAGTTGTCGCGGCAGTCGGGATAGATGGCGTGGTCGCCACCGTGGTTGGCTATCATTACGGTGTTTAGGTCGCGCGATTCAGCCATTCCCGCGGCGATGGCTAGCATGATGCCGTTGCGGAATGGTACGACTGTGGATTTCATATTCTCATCCTCGTAGTGGCCCTCGGGGATAGACTCTGAGCCGGCGAGCAGCGAGCTCTTGAAATATTTGCCCATGAACTCCAAGGGGATGACGATATGCTCTATTCCCAACTGCTCACAGTGCCAACGGGCACATTCGATCTCTCTCTTGTTGTGGTTGGAACCGTAGTCAAAGGAGATGGCGAGCGCTATCGACTCTTTACGGTCATAAAGGAGCGTTGTGGAGTCGATGCCTCCGGATAGTATCAAGACGGCGTTTTTGCTCATGTTTAGTTGAGTTTGGGGTTAGGAAATAGTGCCAACATACGTTGCTGCACGAGTGCTTGGTGCTGCTCGTCACCCTTGTTGGCGAAGGGGTGGATGCTGATGCCTCCGCGGGGCATGAACACGCCTCTCACTTCAAGATAGCGGGGATCCATCAGCTGCCATAGGTCGTTGAGGATAATGTTGACGCAATCCTCGTGGAAGTCGCCATGATTGCGGAAACTGAAGAGATAAAGCTTCAGGCTCTTGCTCTCCACCATTCTCTCGCGGGGGATATAGGAGATGTAGATATGACCGAAATCGGGTTGACCGGTCTTCGGGCATAACGTGGTGAATTCAGGACAATCGAAAGTCACAAGATACTCTCTATCTTGGTGCTTGTTGATAAAAGTCTCCAAAAGAGCCGCATCGTAGTCGGTAGGGTATTTCACACCTTGATTACCCAATAGGCTCACTCCTTGCAATTCTTCTTCCGTTCTCATAGTTGTATGCTGTAAGTTTGCAAAGATACAAAAAAAATGGCATAATGGAAAATCGGCTGTCGCGGCGCTTGTTATTTGGCTAACAGCAGCACGTTGGCGAAGGCGGCGATACCCTCTTTGCGGCCTGTGAATCCGAGGTGTTCGGTGGTGGTGGCTTTCACGCATACTTGGTCGGGCTCCACGGCGAGGCAGCGTGCCACACATTCGCGCATCTGCTCGATATATGGTGCTAGCTTGGGCGCTTGTGCCGCGATGGTGATATCCACATTGCCTACCTCATATCCGGCATTCTCTATCAGCGTCTTGACGTCGGCGAGGAGGAGTTTGCTGTCGATATTCTTGAAGGCTTGGTCTGTATCGGGGAAATAGTATCCGATGTCGCGTAAGGCGGCGGCGCCAAGGAGAGCGTCGCAGAGAGCGTGTAGGGCCACGTCGGCGTCGCTATGGCCGAGAAGCCCCATGCTGTGGGGTACCTGTATGCCGCATATCCATAGCTCGCGCCCCTCTTGGAAGCGGTGTACGTCCATGCCGAAGCCGGTGCGATAAGGTATCTTCATAGCTTATTTTCTGCGTTTGCCCAGGAGGTCCTTAAGGCCGTCCATGTCAAAGGATAGCGTGAAACGTAGTGTCTGGTCCAACGGGCTGCTCTGCGCGGTGGCGATCATATATGAAGCATCTACACGGACCACGTTGAGCGAGAAGCCGGCACCGAAGCCGAAGTAGGAGCGGCCACCCTTGTTGGCATTCTCATAGTAGTAACCCATGCGGGCGAAGAACTGCTGGTTGTAGGCATATTCGGCACCCAAGGATACGTTCACCTCCTCAAGCTCCTCTTTGAATCCGCCCGGGGCGTCGCTGAAGCTCTTGAATATACCGCTGATGGACGACATATTGTTCCAGTCATCGAGTGCCTCCTCATATTCGAGCTGACCCTCGGTAGTGGTGGTGTCGTAGTCCTTCTGACGCGGTTTGGTCGGCACCAATAGCTTATTCAGATCCAAGCCGAACGCCAGTGTGTGGTAGTCGGCCAAGGGGAACATGAAGTTGGCGCCAAGACGTAGGTTGGTGGGGAGGAACGCGTTGTCGGCGCCGTGGTTATAGCTCACCTTAGTACCGATGTTGGAGATATTGAAGCCCCATGCAAATTGGCACTCGTTGCGGCCAATGACGGGGTATGTGACATAGTAACCGGAGATATCCGCGGCGAAAGCCGAAGCCGCGGTGTTCTGCTCGCCGGAGTAGGAGTCGGTCCAGGAGAGGTCTGAGAGCACGTATCTTAGGGCGACACCCATGGAGAATTTCTCCGACAGTTTGCGTGAGTAGCCCAGGTCGAGAGCCATCTCATAGGGGTTGATGGTCTGCACGGCGCCACCGCTGGAGGAGCTGCCGAAGGTGACCTCACCCAAGGAGAAGTATCTCAATGAGCCGGACACTGCCTGGTTGTCGTTGCCACCTAGTTTCCAGTATCCCACGAGCTCTGCCAGGAAGATGTCGTTGACGATCTTGCGCAACCACGGGGTGTAGGATAGTGCGGCACCGCCGTTGCTGTAGGAGAAGGCGTATTTGGATGGATTCCAGTATTGAGAGTTGACGTCGGGGTCGGTAGCGGCGCCCAGGTAACCCATACCGGTGCTTCGCGCGTCGGGAGCGATGCCCAGTGTGGTCACACCTGTGTTGACAGGGTTGAAGTCGTTCTCTTTAATATCGTCGTCGGCAAAAATAAGAGTCGGGGCAAAGATGGTGATCATTGCTACGACCCATTGTATTATAGATTTATTCTTCATTTTCTCACTTATAGATTGAATAAGATATTATAATAACTCCATTTTCCCCTGTTTATTGCTTTATGGTATATTAAAATCAAAAAAAAGCCCTGCGGGATTATCCACAGGACTTGATATGATGGGGTATTGAATTGCGGTCTCAGTATCTGCTAGATGCTTTTCAATACGGGGATGTTGACAATTTTGGTGGCGGTGCCTTTGCCACTTTCAGCAGTGAAGATGGTGTAAGCCTTATAGAGGCCGGGAGCTACGCGGTTGCCGTCGTTGTCGAGCAGGTTCCATTCGTAGTCGTTCTGCATGGTGTCGGTGCGGACGATGTTGCCATATGCGTCGCTGATGACGATTTTGGCATTACCGGTGGCGATTGCAGCATCGTCAGGGAGCGACAGGGTGGCTTTATCGCGACATGCTGTCTCGGCGAGTACCAATGGCGACAGGGTGTAGTCGTTATCCACTTTGAAGGTGTATTCGCCGGAGGTGCGGTTGCCTGCATAGTCTGATACGGAGAGTGTGAGCTTGTGGTATCCGTAGCTGAGGTCCTTCAAGGGTACGGATATGTTGAGCTGTTTGCTACCCTCAGAGAGGCGCAGACATTCGCTAAAGTTGTTGATGGTGTATTGGTCATCGAGCATTAGCGACAGGGGAGCGTCGGGGGAGTATGCGTCGATGCGTAGGCCTTCGTTGTCGGTCACGGTGGCTAGCAGGGTACAGTCGGCTAGTGCGGCGCCGTTGGCTTGCAATGGCACCTCCATAGACTCGATGACGGGTGCTTGAGTGTCGGCAGTGGTCTCGCCATCCGCTGCGGCGATGATATTGGTATAGTCGGTCACGGCTGCGGCGTTGTCGTTCTCGCTGTCGTATGCCACGAATGATACTTTCACTGATTTGCCGGCCTCAGAAGTCATCACAGAGGGGCAGGTGAGGTCGATATTGAATTTGCCGTTGGTGACTTGATAAGCCTCTGTGGCAAGGATATTCTCGCTATAAGTGATGTAAGTAGGTGTCTCGTAGGTCTCTGTGACGGTGCCTTCTGACGTTGTTGTAGATGTAGTCGTAGTATGTACATATCCGGTCATCTGGTTTGCTGCCTGCTCGGTATGGTTCGCTTCAAACCATTTCACCAATACTGTGCCGTTGAAATTGTTGCTGTTGAGCGAGGCCACGGGGTTGGTGATGGTGCCGGAGATGGATACTGTCTCGCCTACGGTGATGTCGTCGGGCATACCGTTAAGGGTGATTCCCATGGTGGGCACGGGGAGACGCAACAGCGGGTCTGCCATGAGCACGAACTTGTATTTACCGGTGTTGCCGGTGTGGATGTTCTTGGCGTTTTTTGTGACCTCGCCGAGGGTGAGTGCTCTACCGTTGTCGTCGTAGGCGGCTACCAAGCAGTGTTGCCATGAGGTCATATACATCTTGTTCTCGTTGGACCATGAGCTACGTGTGGATACCTGGGCGCCTACTAGACCTTTTGTGGTGTTGAAATTAAGGAGCTCGGGGATGCCTCTCAGTCCGGTCTCGAAGTTTGTTGAGCTACATCCTGCGAAGTTCATGAATCCGAGACGGTCGTTGTCGAAGCGAGGTATGTCGTAGCCATGAAGAAGCTCGTATGTTGACATTGACCATGCGCTGCCATGGCCGATATATGTGTTGACGATAGCGCCTCTCTTGTACTCCTCAAGCAATTTGGGCACGAAAAGGTTTCTGCCATATTCACCGATGTATAGTTTGAACGGATACATAGCGCTGGAGGTGTTGGAGGTGAGCGATGAAGAGAGAAGTTCGCTTTGGCCTAAGTGGAGCTCACTGTCGGCGTCATCGCAGGTGTAAATTATTTTGTCGAGCCAATAAGCCTTGCTGTCGTCGAGGTAATATTGCTGTATCTTGTCATTGATGACGGTAGCTTCCGCTTCAGATTGCACCGGGAGGATAGCCACGCTAATCTGCATCTTTTGCGAGGGTAGGCTGTTGGTGTTGATTTGGTCTGAGAGGATGCCGTAGAGGTCGGTGAAGGAGTATAGCTCGGTATCGCGTTTGTTGGGTTCGCCTTGCAATACAATGAGGGCGTTGGAAGCGTCCTTATCCTCTGTATAGCGGACGTTGCTGAAGCTGGGTCCGTAGAGGAGCACGCTGTTGAGCTTGGAACCGGATTTCTCGTAGAACATTTTGCACATGTTTCTATAAGCCATCGGGTCGGGGTGGCCTTGTGAAAACTCGTTATAGACCTGCTCGGCGGTGAATACCAGCACATCAACGTTGTCGTATAGTTTATGGAAATCAGCCAGCTCCTGCGCTTTATTTTTAAGCTCAGAGGTGGTGATGATGATCATGGTCGGATTTGAAGACTGTGCTATGCCATGGATATCTTGGCTAGCCACGGGAGTGATGTAAGCGGGTTGCTTCTGCTCTTTATCTGATTTGAAGAATACGAGGTTGCGGTTGCCGCGGTCGAGGGTGCAGAGACGGTTTGCCTCAGCGTTCAAGTGGATAGGGTTGGTAGCGGATGTCACATCCCAGCCTACCACGTCGCTACCTTCGGGGAACTGAACCATGCCTACAGCCGCTACCTGTGTGGTGACGTTGAATTGTGATTCGTCAGTGTCGAAGGCGATATCGCGTTTGTAGGAGAGCAGGAAATAGTCCATATATGCCTGGTAGCAAGATTTGCTGCCCAGGACTGGCATGCTTACTGTGAAGTTGCCGCTTTTATGTTTTGGTGATACGTCGTAATACTTCTTGACGTTCTCGTTGAAATATATGGAGCCGCTACCATCGGGTATGGCTACGGCGAACGAGGTGTCGTCGTCCAGCGTGCAGGTGAAATCAAAGGCTTCCGATTGGCCCATGCATCTCATGGTCATAGCAGCGGTGGAACCCTCCACTAGTCCGGGTGCGGTGTAGGGGATAGCTACCGTTCTGTCGCTACCCAGAGCCAGGAAGTTCTCACCCCAGAAGTCCTTGCCGGAGTGAGAAGAGCCTTGTGTGGTGTCTATCTCATGATAGAAATAGGAGTATCCTTGGTCGATATAACCGTTGTCTTCGGGGGCTTTGTCTGACTCGCGTAGTTGCGCGGGGTCCTCGGTGTCGGAGAGGAAATAGCAACCATAGTCTGTGTATAAGTTCAGGCCGTTGTTGTTGAACCTAGCGCCAATGGCTACTGAGGAGTCGGAGGTGAAGCTCAAGCTCTCGGGGCCTGTGGCATAGAAATAGAGTTTGCCGTTGTGATGCCATACGGCGACTTTCTGCAAAGTCTCGGGTATCTGGCGGGAATTATCAGTAGAGAGGAAGTTGATAGGGTACATCGGCGCGCCTTCGCCCCACACGCCTACCTTCTCGGGGTTGCTGAATCCCAGTTCACGTAAGCGGTCATAAGAGATCTCATAAACACCATTTTCCGTGACACCCAGCTTAGCCCAGGTGCCTGTGGCCAATGGGGAGTTGCTGCTGAAGTCTAAGGCATAGGCTGCCGGAGACATCGCCATGGCTGCCAAGAGGGCAGGTAACGCTTTTCCCATTCTTTTAGTAAAGTTTCTCATTTTATGTTGAAGTCTAATATTTCTTGTTTATCACCTTTGGGGAGGATGGGGGTGGCAACCCCGCTGACGTGGGTGTCCTTCACCGCCTTGAGGGTGAGATTGTCGGTCTGATGCTGGAGGAGTATCAGGTCGCCTGTCTTAAATGTGTATGACTCACTCAGTTTGGAGAGAATCATGCGTGCTTTATTATCAAAACAAAATTCGGAGGTAAAAATGCACGTTTCTCCGAAATTTATCTCGTATTTCACTGTCGGACCGCATTCAAAGTCGGTCGGTATGAAGTCGCTCACGGCGACGGCGGCGTCGCTAGTGCACGCGCCACTCCAGGGCAATCCCTTTTGTTGGGCGGTGAACAGCCGTGCGGTGTCGATGAGGTTCACTCCCACGGCGTACGCGTTGCAATAGCGGTGGGCGAAGCGTGGCGCTATATGCTTGCCCACTTTGCACAGACGCAGCGCAATGAACGGCGATAAGGCGTAGTCGCGGCTCAGGTCGGGGAGAAACATCGGTTTCCCATCCTTAATCAGCGATGAGTCGGGGATGGCTATCACCTGGAGGTCATCGATGCTTGTCGGCTCTTGTGAGCAGTTGGTTATTGCTAGTATTTTCATTTATATTAAAATAGGATAGAGGTCTTATTGTGCTGTCACAGCCAGCTTCTTTGTCTTGGAGATTTCAATGCCGTCGTTGGTGATGAGGGTGGCGCGGTATAGGTAAATGCCGCGAGGCACTCTGTTGCCGCTGCCATCTGTGAGGTTCCAAGTGACGTTGCTGCCATAGGTGTAGTCGGGCGTTCCGCTGAAGGCTCCCGACCATACTTTTCTGCCGCTGAGGTCATAGACATCGACGGTGGCTTCGGAGTCCTCCTGCACTCTGTCGTGCATGATGGAGAAGGTGACGGAGCTGGAGGCGGGGTTGCAGTCTGTGGTCACGTCATTGATGTATGGCTTCGGACCGGCTGAAAGGGTGAAGTCGATGGTGGCCTCGGTGTTGTTGCCCACGTTGTCCCAGACGCTGATGGTGAGGGTATGGTCGCCTACCTCCACGTCGCTCAGCGGATAGGAGATGCTACCGCTGTAGATGTCGTTCTGCTCGGGACTGTAATAGTTGGCGATGTCGTCGAAGTATGTCTTGCCGTCGAGACAGAGGGTTATCTGGTGGCCGATGCCTATCGAGGAGATGTTGATGCCGCTTTCGTCATACACCTTGGCATAGACGATAGGGTCGGAGCTTATCTTGTCGCCGCTCTTGAAGTATTCGTTGTTGAGGGCGAAGAGCTTTATCTTAGGGCCGTCGTTGTCGTCGGTAGCGTTGTCTGCCATACCGTAGATGTAGAAGTTGCTGTTGTTGCCTTGTGCTTCCACACCCTTGTCGGAGTAGGCGTACAGCGATAGCAACGCGGGGTTGTAGAGGTCGGTGATTTCTGAGGGTACGATGAGGGTGGTGTCCCATTTACCGTTGACCACATTCACCTTGGAGGAGAAGAGGATATTGCTGTATTCGTCGTAGTATTCTACCTTGCCGGAGTCGCCGTTGCCATTTGTCTCTTCGACTTGTAGCGCGTCGTAGAGGATAGGCTCCAGGACACCGTTGAAGTCTGTCAGCACCTCGTTGTCGTCGTTGACGATAGAGCCTGTGATTCTCACCTTGGAGTTGGCTTTGATGATAGGATAATCTAAGGCGTCATTGGTCATATCTACTCCGTCGAAGGTCTCGAGGCGCACGCGTTGTGTCATATTGTTGATGCGTAGCGCGGGGTCGCCGATAATCACGTATCGCAGCTTATTCTCGTCGTTCTTATAGCTATTTTTAGCGCGGCGCATGATATCGCCGATGCGGCGGGGCTTGTTGTCAGTGTCTTTCAGGAAGACATTGTTGCCGAAATATTCGCTAAGCACTCCGTTTTGTGCGATATAAACAGTGCGGTTGGTGGAGATGAGTGCTATCGCACCTGCTGTGGGGTTGTTCCATAGCACCTCGGCGCCGGATATGAAGTCGGCGTCCCATCGGCAGAACTCGCAAGTGGCGGTGTAGAATATAGGCAAACGCTTGTTGGAGAAACTTAGGAAGTCGGAGTATAGCAGCAATGACTCGTGGGACCATTGTTGCGGGTTGGCGTGGCCTATATATGTCACCAGGCCCACACCTTGGTTAATGGTGCTGAGCAGGTCTGTGGTGGCTTGCGGATAGGATTGGCCTGTGGCGGTCATCTCCATGTCGTAGGAGTCGGTGAAGAGGTGGGTATAGCGGTAGTCGGAGCCGTTGCCGCTCTTCTTCATATTGGCAAACAGGCGTTCCGACTGGTCCATGTGTACGCCGTTGTCTTGGTCGTCGGCGATCATCAGGACGCGGTTGCGCCATGCGCCATATTCCGGATTCTCCACATAGTTGTATAGCTTATCGACCACTTGGTTGGCGTCGGTGGTGTATCTGACGGGGAAGCGGCCGATGCCTATCTTGATTTCGGGGACGGTGCCGTCTTCAAGGATTGAAGAGTTGTCGGCGAGGAATCCCAGGTAGTCGTCGGTGGAGAAGGATGAGTTCTGTGTGTTTCCGTCGAAGGACTGCCATGTCAACAATCGGGGATAGCCCGATTTCTGCATTGACTCGGTGATCATGCGGTTGTCGTATGTGGGGCGGCCAAAGAGGATGCAGTATTGCAATTTAGACTCACCGGTGGTGGAGTCATATCCTCTGTCGTACCACATTTTGAGTGCTTTGCGGAACGCCATGACGTCGGCGCCACCCGAGGAGAACTCGTTGTATAGCTCTTCGGGGGTAAGCACATATACGCTCATGTTGTCGTGGCTACGGTGCAATTGCGCCACTTTTTCCGCTTGTGTCTTAAACTCGCTGAGGGTTATGATGACCATGTCGGGTGTGGACATGGCGTGTATGTTTTGATTGGAAACGGAGCCGCCGTTTGTTGGCGCCAACGAGATTTTAGAGGGCTCGAAGGCGATATATTCGCGGTATCCGGGGTTGCTGTCGGTGGGGCGGAACGATGCCACGCTTCCCGAGAGGGTGTATTCTATTTTCACCGGCGCGGATGGTGTGGTGACGTCCCAAATCTGCGTGGTGGCGCTACATCCGGCGATGCTCATCGTCTGGTTGCCGCTATCCTCCATATTGTTGTAGAAGTATAGTGAGCCGTTGGTGAGCTCCAGCTTGCGGGAATAAGTGACGTTGATGAAGTCGAGGTTGGCGAAATATACCACGCCGCCCGGGTTGTATTTGATGCTGAGGCTAAGGTCCTCGCCTGTGCTGTCGATATGCTTGTATGAGGTGGTGTAGCGTGTAAACATCTCGGAGCTGCTTACCGCTGCGATGTTGTCTGCTGATGTGGCGTCGAGCTGTTGTCCGTTGGCAGAGACTAGTATTGAGCTGCCCGATGAGGTGGTTTTTGTGGCGAAGGTGACAGCCACGTTGGCGGTGGAGCCTTGCAGTCCTGTCAGCTTGAAGTCGAAACTGCGTGTGGGTTGCCCCGTGAAGTCCTCGCCAAACATCCAGGCGCCGGTATTGCTTGGGGCGTATTGGTCCACCTCATGCACGAGACGTTCGGTGAAGGTGGTGACGGCGTCGGAGGTGTCGGTGACGCTATAATTCGCTGTGGGCATCGCTGTCTCTTCGGCGCTGCGGTCTGAGAGAAAATATACGCTTTGCGTGGTGTAGGGGTTCTGCTTGGACACGTATGGCACCAGCGTGTTGTTGTTGGTTTTCCACTTCACGGTGTTCATGCCGTAGAAGATGATGCCGTCTGAGGTGCGCACCACGGGGAGCATCGGCAGGTCGTCGATATAATCGGTCTGGGAGAGGCGGGTGTTGACCTCCTGACCGCCATAGCCATAAACGTTTACTTTGGATGGGTCTGCAAATCCCATGCCCTTTAGCTGGGCGTTGCTGAGGAACTGCATACCTGTGGTAGAGACAATAACTTTCCTCCAGGAGCCTTCGGCTAGCTTGGAATTGTCGGCGTATGTGCTGAGATCCAAGGCGTAAGCACCTGTCGCTGAAAGTAGCGTGAGGAATGCTACTGAGGTGTTGCGTATCGCACTAGATATATAGTTAAAATTCATTAGACGTCTTACTTTTTTCGCGAATAAAGCATATTATCGCTTTTCAATCAACGTGAATCGGCGGTTTTTATTGTGCTTTAAGTGCTTATATGTTGTCGTACCGGCCGGTTAAATAGTCATACCATTCCTCGCGGCTGCCATAGAACACGTCGAGATCGACTTTGCCGTTGATGCCTTTGACCTTGCCGCTATGGCTATATTGCCAAAAGTCCCAGCTGGCATTGATGGGAGGGTTGGAGAAGGCGCATATCCAAAGGGCGCATCCTTTGAAGTTCTCCTCCAGATAGTCGTAATAACCGTTATTGTTGGAGTAAAACATTACTCTGTAGCCTTTCAGGTTGAGGTATTCCACCATTCGCGTCAGCCGTTCGGTGATGGTCGCGATGTCGATACCTGTGGGGTTGCCATGTTTCTCCACGTCTATCGCCAGTGCCAAATCGGGGGTGTTGGTGCCGATAGCTTTGAGGAAGTTGACAGCTTGCGACACGCCATCCACGTCGAAACGGAAGAAATGGTAGGCGCCTACCTTCAGCCCCGCCTTTTTCGCTTTGGCGTAATTGATGCGGTAGTTGTCGTCGTTGAATGTTTCCCCTTCAGAGACTTTCATAAAGACGAAGGAGTAGCCGTCCTCCACCACGGCGTCGAAGTTTATCATGCCATTGTGTGCGGAGATGTCTATGCCCTGGATAGGGTAGCGGTCATGGTCGATATAGGGGGGAGAGGACATGAAGCTCTGAAACGCCCATATAATGGCGAGTACCAATATAATAGCTACTGCGATGAAGTCGCATATCACCATTAGTCGTTTTCTGCCCGGATGTCTCATATTTCACTATTTGCCAACAAAATTAACCAATTATTCGCTAAAAACCAAGAGTGATAGATGTAAAAAGTAATAGCCACCCTGATGGATGGCTATACATATCTTTGTCGTTATGCTGTGTCGCCGCAGATAGCCGGCGATGCTCAGATGATTCGTTAAAACTTTGTTATATATTGCAGATCCACGTCTATATCTTGTTCCACGGTGTAGTCGGTGAAGGTGACCTTCAATTTCATCTTGTGATTACCTATCGTCGTGGGGGTGTCCTTCAACATAAACCGCATATCCTCAGCCTCTATTAATTTAGATTGCTCTTCCCGGATAGATGTCAATGGCACGCAAAGCATGTCTGCCGACGGGCTGACATATCCCAGGTAGTAATCAGCATATGTCATGTAATAATATTTTATCGTTGGGGTCAACTGATTTGAGGAGTCATTCAAATATATCATTTTCCAATCGCTGTATTTACCTGCGTCTGTTATCAAGTAATAAGGCGATAGATAAACGAAGTAAGCTATGTCAGCCAGCGAAGAACCGGCAGGGTGGTTGGCGTCGTAGTCGTCGAGTGCGATAATGTCGATGGCTTTAATAGGGTCGGTGATTACCATACGTTTCGAATCCTTGAAATAACCTTGAACGGATGGTTCGTCGTTATATAGCTTTTTCAGCGCCGTCCATTGCGCATTGTCGGATATGCTGTCGCAGACGTCGCTGCTGCTGACCTTGATGGAGAAACCGGTTTTCATCCCCGGTTGCACTGCGGCGTCAAAGAAAGATTGGTTGATGCTTCCGTGCAATGTATAGTTAGAGTTGCCTGTCGCGCCATTCACCTCAAAAGCCTTCACATTAGAGTAAAACGCTTCCATAAACCCGTTATTGAACTTGCATCCAATCATTGGCTCATCGTTGCTACTGCAAGACTGCATTAAAGACAATGATGCAATTAATGCGATTAATAAATAAAATCTTTTCATATCATACAATTTTTTGTTTACATAGTATGTAACACATTTAAAGCGTTAAAAGTTACTCGGTATTTAAAATATTTTTTATCAAATGTTTTAAAATGTGTTGTTTTGTTAAATTATTTGTCGATAGGGCCCTTAGTCGATGAAATTTGGCAATATAGTTAGTCCGAATTGTTTTAGTATTAGTAAGTAGTTTATTCGTTCTGCTCTTTGAATTTGAGCCAGTATGCGACGGGGATGACGCGCACTCTGTAAGGGG
>CAZLJS010000014.1:0-18753 GCA_964559895.1 uncultured Sangeribacter sp. | reverse complement strand
TAATTGCATTAATGATATCAGAGGCTTTGGAATAAGTGTCGTTCATCTGAGCGGCGGCACTACCGGGTGCGTACTTAGCAAACTCCGATTCGTCGATGATGTGGATGAAATCATCTATGACGTCATTCTCCACACCACGAGAGGTGAGATTTTCTCTGATGTTGTCTCTATTCAATTCAGAACCGGGCATCTTAAGTTTATCGGCAGCGAATCCCCAGAGTGAGGAGAGTATCTCGTCGTAGAATGCCTCCACGTCACCACGTTTCATACATGCCGCAGCCTTCTTGAGACGTTTTGTAGCGACACGTCCCGCCTTGCGGCTTCTTACGGCGATAATATCGGCATTCGCCTTGATGTAGGCTCTACGCCAGAAGGCGACGATTACCAACGCTAAGAAGGGGATGATATAAGCCAACCAATATCCGAGCGTTCCGACAAAGAGGTTATGGGTATGAGACAGATTGCCGACCTCCATCAAGTCGGGATTAAAGACGGCCTTCTCGCGGGTCTGCGACTTGGATGAGTCTTTACCCTTAGCAACGTTGATGGTGTAACCTTGCGCATAAGCTGTCTCATATTGCTTAGTATCTGGGTTGAAATAGACGAGTTCCACACGAGGTATCTGATAGCTACCCTCTTGCATCGGCATGAAGGAGTAGTCATATTTGACGCTACCTGTCATGTTGGAGGCTGTAGCTTTGGCATCCACAGTAGATGTTGGGGAATATACCTCAAGTTCAGGAGGATATATAGTGGATAGATCAGGTAAGGTGACATACTTGACGTTGCCTGTGCCTGAAATGGTATATACGATAGAAGCGGCCTGGTTAGTAGCCAAGCTCTTATTAGGCAATGAGCTGGTAATTGTAAACTTACCCACGCCACCTGAGAAATTGGCCGGTTTGGGTGTCGGCAGCGGTATCACATTGACCGATACATCATTAGGCTGGACGCTCAATTGTACAGGATAGCTAGGATAAAGGTCACCAAAGAGGGGATCATAGTAATGCTTCTCTGATCTGGCGGCAATGGTGTATTTATTACCGAGGACCTTAAGTGAGCCTGTCATCTGCGGGAAGATGATATAACGCGCTATGACAGCTGTCTTATAAGTCTTACCATTGTAGGTCTCTAGCCTAACGGAAGTGTCGGTATCTTTAGATTCCTCGAGGACAAATCCATCGAATTTCGGAGATTCAGTGGCTCCGATGAAGGAGATGCCCGCGTAAGTAGTGTATAATTTAACAGTATAAACGAGAGCTTCCTGCTCATAGGCGGTGCTCTTAGAGACCTCGGCTCTCATGAATAGATTATCGTTGCCTTTGCCGACATATCGAAGACCGGAGCTTTGTTGTGGATTACCCGCGGGGATGTCGTCATCGTCGAAGTCGGGCATCTGACGCTGTTGCTGCTGACGTTGTTGCTGCTGCGCATTGGCATGCGACTCAGAATCGATAGTGTATTTCAGCACGTTGGACTTAACGCCATTCACAGTAATTGGGCCTACCGAGAAAGTGCCTTTCTCAGTGGCTTTAAGAGTAAAGGTGTATTCCGTCCAGGTCTGAGTCTGCGTCTTCATATTAGTGCCCGAGACCATAGATGAACCGCTGCCCGAGCACACAGGATCGGGATATAGAAGCTTGGCACCGGGTACCGACTTTAATTTCGGCTCGCCATCTATATTCGCCAATGTGACAGTAATCTGGAATTTATCGCCAATGCCAATGGTTCCGGCAGAGCGCAATCCCAACTTCACGCTCTTTTGCGCAGAGAGCGAAAAAGCGAACAGAATTATTGAGAATATAGTGATAATCTTCTTCATTTTCTTAAGAGTTTAGATAACCTACAAAGATACACAACATATTATTACCATTGTTTGCGTAAACGGTTGCGACTGCCACCACCTTGTTGACGATTACTTCTTATCAACTTGGTTCTGGTGTTGCTCTCCTTGTTCTCGATTGAATTGAGGATCTGATCGGCAGTTTGCGGATCCATGCCGCCACCTTGTTGGTTTTGCTGCTGTTTATCTTTATTTTGATCTTGGTTCTGTTGGTCCTGATTCTGATCGTTGTTTTGTTGATCTTGATTCTGGTCCTTGTTTTGATCTTTATTTTGGTCCTTATTCTGGTCTTGATCTTGCTGCTGTTGTTGCTGTTGCTGCTTATTCTGATCTTGATTTTGATCTTTATTCTCTTTCTTTAGCTGAGCAATTCTCAAGTTGCGACGACATTCATCAAAATCGGGTCTTATTCTCAGTGAAGCTTTATAGAAATCTATAGCCTCGTCGTAGTTTTCTTGACGGAAGCGATAGTTGCCGAGGTTATAATAAGCGAGAGCGGCAATGGGGAACGCCCTACCTGTCATCTTAGCCACCACTGAGAGGTTAGACTCGGCAGAGGCTGCAAGGTCTTTGGCGGTAGTATCGTTAGCTTGTTTAAGTATTTCAGATTGCGCCATTTGCGCCACACCAAGGTTAAAAAGGGCCTCGGGACTATTGCTATTGGCTTCCAACGCCTTACGGTATGACTTAATCGCCGACACGTAATCATGGTCGTCATAGAACTTGCTGTTACCCTCAATGATAGCTTTGCGCTCCTTGCGATTGGATTTGTTGATATCGGGAGTGCCGGAAGAGGAGCAAGCCGCACAGAGCAGCGAAATGGTTATGATAGATAATAGTTTTTTCATTTTTTCTCCTCCTTTTTAAAGAATGTGATTTTATCAAGCCAGCTGATCTTTCTATCCAAGATAAAGATATCCAGAATCAAGATGGCGAGAGCAACCCAAACGAAGATGAAAAATAGTTCATCATGGAGGGCATAGACGTTAGCCTCAAGAGTGGTTTTCTTGAGGGTATCCAATTGTTTTGATAGCTCATTAAGAGCACCTGAAGCGGATGCGTTGACATATATACCTTTGCCATATTTGGCAATCTCCGCGGCAAGATCCTCGTTAAGAGCGGTGTTGACCACGTTACCCTCTGAGTCAACCATAGGTCCGTGGGATGTAGGGATATGAACAGGATTAGTGCTACCTACACCTATCACGTTGACTTGAATGCCATTTTTAGCAGCATTAGAGACGGATTGTTCCACAGCCTGCTGGTCCTCCAGTTCTTCCGCATCGGTGATGAGGATAATGGCACGTCCCACATCCTTTTTATCGCTAAAGGAGTTGCACGCCATGTCGATGGCTGCTGTTATATTTGTGCCTTGGTTGGAGATTTGCGCGGGGTCGATAGTGTTGAGGAATGACTTTGCCGAGATATAGTCGGTAGTGACAGGTATCAAAGTGTAAGCGTCACCGGCATAGACTATAAGGCCTACCCTATCGTTGTCCAATCTATTGATTAGTTTCTCGAGCATTGACTTAGCGGTGCGCATACGTTGCGAACCGTCGCCGTTATTATCTATTGGAGCGAGCATGGAGTTGCTGGCATCCATGGCTATTACCACCTCGATACCCTCCTTCTTGGAGGATTCATCTTTGAGGCCACCCCAAGGACGCGCAAAGGCTACGATAATCATCGCCAGCGCTATCATTTGCAGGGTTATCTTCACCGGTGGCTTATACTCCGAACAGGTGGGCATCAATGAACGTAGCACCGGATTGCTTCCGAACTTGACTATATTCTTCTTGCGGGCATAACGCGCCCAAGCATACAGCAGTACGAAGAAGGGTACTAACAGTAGATATAATAGATTAGAAGGATATGCAAAACTAAACATAACTATTTATCTAATTTTAAATCAATAGAATAGCATTTACGGGATACGACGCAGAATGGTATGGCGTAGCAGCAATTCCAGGGATAAGAGGATTAACGCCAGAGTCACCCAGGGCATAAACGCCTCAGAAGTACGGGAATACCTAGTGGCGTCTAGACGTGTTTTCTCTAGCTTGTCAATCTCTTTAAATACGTTGGAGAGAGTATGGTTGTCAGTTGCGCGGAAGTATTTACCTCCGGTCATATCGGCTATTTCACGTAGTGAAGCCTCGTCAATCTTTGTCTCAATGGTAGTTGGGAAGCCAAATGGGTCTTGGACTCTCACAGAGCCGTTGGTGCCGACACCTATGGTATATACCTTAATCCCTTTGCTCTTGGCTATCTGAGCGGCAGTGGATGGTGCGACATCGCCGGAATTGTTTGATCCATCGGTCAACAGAATGATACTCTTAGACTTAGCTTTGCCCGAAGAGATTCTATTGATAGCACTGGCAAGTCCATCACCAATAGCAGTACCATCGGGGAGCTGCCCCATTGTCACGTTCTCCAGTGTTTGGAGAAGTGTGGTGCGGTCATTTGTCAATGGAAGCAGCGAGAGACTCTCACTTGCAAAAATCACCAACGCCATATTATCATTTTCACGGCCATTGATAAATCCCGACGCTACTTTCTTGGCTGCCTGGAAACGGGTAGGCTGCAAGTCGGAGGCGGTCATGGAGCTGGAGACGTCGAGCGCCAAGCAGATATCAGTACCCTCTATCTGTGAGGTAGAGAAGGATGATGTGCTTTGAGGACGCGCCAACGCTACTATCAATGCGCCTATAGTGAGCAATCGTAAGCCAAACAACGCGTGGTTAAGGATAAGCTTCCATGAGGTGCCCAGCTTATCAAAGGCTTTGGTAGTGGATATCTCCAAATATGGATTAGCATGGGTATGTTTCCATATATACCACGCTATGAGCGGGATATACACTAAAAAGAGTAATAGGAAACTTGGGTATTTAAGAATCATGATTTGGAGTTATTAGTATTTCTACGGAATCCTTTGAATCAGTTTTCTCATCCTCCGCGGGGGCGACAGGCTTGGTCTCCTCCACAAATTTAAGTGCGTTTTCAAAGGCTTGTATATTATCATCGGGAAGGGGACGGAGTTTAGCGAACTTCACAAAGTCTGCCATCTTAAGAATCTCCTCCACATACCCTTTCTTGAGCTGTGCCTCGGAATTACTACGCAATTCCTTCATAATCTCTGAGGAGGTCATCTCCATAGCGTTGATGGAGAAACGGCCCTTGAGGTATTCACGTATAATCTCTGTGAGGCGTGTGAAGTAGAGACGTTCATCGCCATGTTCCCAGAGCTGATCTTCACGAAGTTTGCGCAAACCGGATATAGCCACTTCATATGGCGACGGCTGCGGTTTCGGCTTGAGCAGGATGAATTTTTCTCTATGCTTGAGGAAGTAGATTCCCAGCACAATTATGGCGGCCAACAGCAGTATAGTGAGCAGTATCACCCACCAGAAATCATAGATAAAATCGGGTATCTTATCAGTAAATTTCTGAAATTTTGAATTATAGTAGGGATCCAAGGGCCCTGCATCGGGTGATATTGAATCATTAGCAGTCACGTTGGGAGCTGTGATCTTAATAGATACGGAGTTTGAGACGGCAGTGTCGCCATTGACCACATACTTAAACGGGTCAAGGGAATACAAACCGGAGTCGAACACCTGCATCGGGAAATGGAAATCGATCTGACGACGTCCGGAGCCCAACTTAATGGTATCTGAAGAGTAAGCAGCGCGAAGCTCTATTGTATCGTTCAATAGAGGTATCACCGCTTGATCCACGATGCTATCCATCATAGGGAATTTGCCGTGGTCGCCTTCATTCTCCACTACTTGAAGATGCAGGTAAGAGATATTGCCCATCATCATAGCGGCGGAGTCCAATTTGGCGGTAATCTTCGGCGGCACAGTGGCTGCCGTGGCGTTCATCACGCCTATAGCCAGCAGCAGAGCCATGCCCGTGGACTTCAAACTCTGTTTCAATATTTTAGCTAATGAAATAATTTTCATAGAGTGATATTAATTCTCATCGTTTAGCGCCTCTGTTTCTGAAAAGAGCAAGAAGCGTTTTCACATAATCTTCATCGGTAGCGATAGATGCCATATCCACGCCACTTCTGTTCATAGTTTCAGTGATGTTTTGCTGGCGCTCATACCAAAGTCTATCGTAGGCTTTGCGCACCGCCGCGGAGGAGGTATCCACCCATTTATAGGTGTTACGTTCTATATCCTTGACACGGATGAGGCCCACGTCGGGGAGTGTGGCATCGCGCTTGTCATAGACTTGGATGGCTGCAAGGTCATGCTTTCTGGCTGCGATAGTAATCGCTTTGGTATAATCGTGGTCGTCGATGAAGTCGCTAAGCAGGAATGCTGTGGCACGCTTCTTGACGGCACGGTTCATAAACTCCAGAGCGACGTTGATATCGGTAGCCACCTGGGTAGGCTGAAAATTGATTATCTCGCGGATAATTAGCAAGATATGCGACAATCCTTTCTTCGGAGGGATAAATTTCTCTATCTTATCGCTAAAGAAAATCACGCCCACTTTATCCTTATTCTGGATGGAAGAGAAAGCTAGCGTGGCGGCTATCTCCGCCATCATCTCCTTTTTACTCTCACCTACGGCACCAAATTCACGCGAACCGGAGACGTCGATGAGCAACATCACAGTCAGTTCACGCTCCTCCTCATAAACCTTGATATATGGCTTATTTTGGCGGGCGGTGACGTTCCAATCTATGTCGCGTACATCATCGCCGAAATTATATTCGCGCACCTCGGCAAAGGTCATACCGCGACCTTTGTACGCCGAATGGTACTCTCCGGCAAAGATATCCTGCGACAAGCCGCGGGTCTTTATCTCAATTTTCCGTACCTTTTTTAATAATTCTGAAGTATCCATCATGAATTATTGGTAAGAATTAAGGCACTTCTACTTTATCCAGAATAGAAGAGATAACGTCGTCTGCTGTGATA
This sequence comes from uncultured Sangeribacter sp., assembly GCA_964559895.1. GTDB lineage: Bacteria > Bacteroidota > Bacteroidia > Bacteroidales > Muribaculaceae > Lepagella. The sequence goes on along the minus strand of CAZLJS010000014.1, from coordinate 11,976 downwards.
TTATTAGCTTCAGCCTCGTAAGAGAGTCCGATACGGTGACGCATCACGTCGTAGCAAATCATGCGGATATCCTCGGGGATGACGTAACCGCGTCCTTTGAGGAACGCATAAGCCCTGGCAGCCTGCGCCATGCTGATTGATGCACGGGGTGACGCACCGTAAGAGATGATGGATTTAAGATCGGCTAAGCCGTATGCTTCGGGGTTACGAGTTGCAAAGACGATATCTACGATATAGTTTTCGATTTTCTCGTCGATGTATATTTTCTTGACAACGCTCTGAAGACGCTCTATCTCCTCTTTCTTAACGATGGAAGTGATAGGGGGAAGCTCCTCGCCAATATTTTGACGGATAATCTTCTTCTCCTCCTCTTTAGTGGGATAGCCGATCACTACTTTCAATAGGAAACGGTCGGTCTGCGCTTCAGGAAGTGGATAAGTACCCTCTTGTTCTAGTGGGTTTTGAGTAGCCATTACCAAGAAGGGTTTGGGGAGCTTGAATGTTTGGTCACCGAGAGTGACTTGACGCTCTTGCATCGCCTCGAGGAGAGCGCTCTGAACCTTTGCCGGAGCACGGTTGATCTCGTCAGCGAGAACGAAGTTGGCAAACACAGGGCCTGTTTTAACCTCAAACTGCTCTTTCTTGGCGCTATATATCATGGTACCAATCACGTCGGAAGGGAGTAAGTCCGGAGTAAACTGAATACGGTTAAATTTAGCATCGATAACTGATGACAGTGTCTTAATAGCCAATGTCTTGGCTAGACCGGGAACACCCTCCAGGAGAACGTGTCCGTTGCATAGCAACGCTATCAACAAAGAATCTACTAGATGTTTCTGACCAACGATGCGTTGATCCATACCTTTCACGATTAGTCCGATTAAAGAACTATGTGAAGCGATTTCGTCGTTTAGTTCGCGAATATTAAAATTATCCAACATGTTATTTTCTTTATCGTTTCCGTGTGCAAAAATAATTATTTCCAACTACAGCGTATTAACATTTTATGTTAATATTAGTTGTTTTTTAATTGTCACTGTTAATCTATCTATTAATAAGAGTCCGGAGGTACACATCTGCACTTTACAAACACTAATGTGAACCTCCGGGCATCTATTTTTGATGATAATTTCTACTATTTTTTACTCTTTAAAAGCGTTCCAGCCTTGGGCTTTGAGCGTTATCTCCGTATCATCTCTTGTGATGAGTGCATTACCCAATTCCGGTTTGGTGACATAACCAATGACCTTAACACCGGGTATGCGTTCCACAGCATCATGGTCTGTGAGAGGCACGGTGAAGAGCAACTCATAGTCCTCACCGCCGTTAAGCGCCGCGGTGACGAGATTCATGTTTAGCTCCTCTGCCATGCAGGCTGTCTGATAGTCAATTGGTATTCTGTCCTCATATACGCGGCAACCAACGTTGGAGTCCTTTGCTATGTGGAGCAGCTCCGATGAAAGGCCGTCGCTGACATCCATCATCGCTGTAGGCTTGATACCCGCCTCTCTGAGAGCGGCAATGATATCCTTGCGAGCCTCAGGCTTGAGCTGTCGTTCCAGTATATACTCCTTACCCTCAAATTTGGGAGCGAAGTCTTTCTGGCCTGACTCGGCGGCTACGCGGTTCTCTCGTTCCAGCAGCTGCAATCCCATATAGGCGGCACCAAGGTCTCCTGATACGCAGATGACGTCTGTGGGCTTGGCACCTGAGCGATATACGATTTCCTCTTTCTTCGCCACACCCATACAGGTGATGCTGATGATGAGGCCTGTGACAGATGCAGAGGTGTCACCACCAACCATATCCACGCCATATATCTCGCATGCCAATCTGATGCCTTCATAGATGGCTTCGATATGCTCTACGGTGAAACGGCTGGAGATACCCAGGCTGACAGTGATCTGCTGCGGGGTGCCGTTCATGGCATAAATGTCGCTAAAATTGACGATAGCGGCTTTGTAACCCAAGTGCTTTAGCGGCACATATCTCAAATCAAAATGGATACCCTCTAGGAGCAAGTCGGTGGTCACCAATAGCTCTTTGTCGCTATCTACGTGTAGCACAGCGGCATCATCGCCAACGCCCTTCAAGGTGTTGGGGTTATTCAAGGGGAAATCCTTAGTAAGTTTCTCTATCAGTGAGAACTCGCCGAGAGAGGATATTTCAGTAGCTTTTTCAGACATCTATTAAACGATTAGAGGTTACAACTAGGGGTATTAAAGGCGTTGCATCATCTTGGTGATGATATGTGTCATCACGGGTTGAGCGGTGATGGCTGCTTTCTGTACCTCCTCGTGGGTTGGAACCTCTTTGATATCTTTACCGCCAAGGTCGGTGATGACGGACACGCCGAACACTTGCATACCGGCATGATTGGCTACGATAACCTCAGGCACTGTGGACATACCGACAGCGTCGCCACCAATCACACGGAAATACTCATACTCGGCAGGGGTCTCGAATGTAGGACCTGTGGTGCCTACATATACACCATGCATCAAGCGGATATTATCTTCAGCGGCAATAGCGTCTGCCATTGCGATAAGTTTCTGTGAATAAGCCTCGGTCATAGCGGGGAAGCGTGTGCCCAGCTCTTCATAGTTCTTGCCGCGCAACGGGTTCTCGGGGAAAAGGTTGATGTGATCGGCGATAACCATCACGTCACCTACTTTGAACTCTTTGTTCATGCCACCTGCAGCGTTGCTTACGAAAAGGGTATCTACGCCAAGCTCTTTCATAACTCTCACGGGGAAAGTCACTTGCTTCATATCGTAGCCTTCGTAGTAGTGGAAACGGCCTTGCATTGCCATCACATTTCTGCCACCAAGAGTACCGAAGATGAGCTTTCCGCTATGTCCCTCCACAGTAGAGATGGGGAAATTGGGTATATCTGCATAATTCAGTTCAACGGCGACGTTCATGTGGTTGACAAGGTCGCCCAGACCTGAGCCCAAAATAATAGCAGTCTTTGGGAGCTCAGCTACTTTGGTTCTAATAAACTCGGCAGTTTGTTTGATTTTCTCTAACATGTGTATAAGGTTTTAGTAATTAACTAACAAGGATTAAGCGTATTTAGTTGGCTCCAAACGGCTTAATTCCTATTTTTATCATTTTTTCGATTAATTTTTTCGATGGCCACACGCAGATGGTCATCAAATGAGTGTTCGCCATCGGGCCATGACTGCATATCCGATACTTGAATGGGCACGCAGAAGGTGAATGGCTTCAGCTTAGTAGGATAATATGGATTATGGAGCAATCTGCCCGCGTCCTTCTCAGTGGTGAGTATTATCTTTCTGGCACCTGTCATGCTATTGTAGCGATCAGCTATGAGCTTCAGGTCCTTTGTGGTGAAGTTATGATGATCGGGGAAGTGAAGTATCTTCAGCTTAAAGTCAAACTTACCACAATATTTTATAAGTGGACGCGGATTTGCCACGCCTACCACCAAGAGCACGGAGTCCTTCTCTGTGAGGTCGTCGAGCTGAACATCATACAGTGTATCCTCCGGGAATACGCCCCTAAGTCCTTGGTAACGTATGCGCGAGAAATAGAGCTTCTGATGCGCCTCCAAATCCAATTTCTTATATATCAATCTACTCTCCACGCCATTGAGCGAGGGTGGGCACTTGGTCATAACCACCATATCTGCACGGAACATTGCCGAACTATCTTCGCGCAACTGACCCAATGGCAGCATCTTATCATTATATACAGGACGGTTGTAGTCCATCAACAGCACAGATATGCCGGGTTTGACATAGCGGTGCTGAAATGCATCGTCCAGAACGATGAGGTTGATCTTGGGATCTATCTCCAGCAGGTTGCGAATACCTTTGACGCGGCTCTCGCATACTGCCACCCTCACCCTTCTTCCAAATTTCTCATATATCTGATATGGCTCGTCGCCTATTGTGGCAGGAGTACTCTTGGAATTCGCCATTACGAATCCCTTGGTATCTCGCTTATATCCGCGACTGACCACACCTATTCTATACTCACTCTGCAGACAGGAGAGTATATACTCCACATGGGGCGTCTTGCCCGTACCACCCACGGAAAGATTTCCGACACAAATCACAGGTACCTTAAACTTAACTGACTTAAGTAGATGGCACTCAAACAATTTGTTTCGTATCTCGGTTATTCCCCAATAAATCCACGAAAAGGGGGTCAAAGTATATGTAATAATCTTGTCGAGGGTAGTTTTCATGATGCGTTACAATGATATAATAAGCTCCGGCATTAATGCTTGAGCCGGCTTTCTAGTGATAATAGTTTTTATACGTTTCAGATACTGAGGCGCTATTTCATCGCCGGCAGCTTTTATCAACTGTTGGTCAAGGGCTTCCGATCCGAAGGCTGACAACATACCCATCAATGACGGAGTATATTCAGGATAATAGTAAACGTCTGATGATGAAAGCTTTGTCTTGGATGCCACGTATTTCACCGCATCTTGCAATGAACCGAGCTGATCCACCAATCCAAGTTCCTTAGCTTTGGCTCCGTCCCAGACTCTACCTTCAGCTATGAGGCGCACTTTGGCGTCGGTCATCTTGCGACCTTTAGCCACTCGGTCGATAAACTGGTCGTAGCCGTCAACGATGCTGGCGTTGAGTGTCTCCATCTGCTTATCTGTAAGTGGCGACAGTGGCACTGCCACATTGCCATTAGCATTGGTAGAAACAGACTGCACACTGACACCTATATTGGATAACAGTTTTGAGATATTAGGCACCACGCCGAAGATGCCGATAGAACCGGTGATGGTAATGGGATCGGCAAAAATACGCTCTGCATCTGCGGAGATCCAATAGCCACCGGAGGCCGCATAGTCACCCATCGACACCACAAAGGGTTTACCGGTCTTCTTAAACACCTTCAACGCATCAGCTATCTGCTCAGCGCCAAATACGGAGCCTCCGGGGGAGTTAACCCTCAGTACAAGGCCTTTGACGTTGTCATCCTCAGCTAAATCAAGTATCACGGGGACTAAATCAAAGCAGTTGATACCGGCACCCGAGGACTCGCTAATCTCGCCTGTGGCATATAGCACGGCGATATGCTCATCTGACTTGGAGGCGCTGTCTGCCAACGATGCCACATAGGATGGATCTACATAATTAAGGTCATCCTTATCTATGCCTAGCAATGATGCGAATTTGGGATCCATCTCACGCTCATAGCATAATCCGGAGATGATGCCTGACTTGAGTATGGATTTGGAGTTAAAGAAGAGCGAGCAGTTGTCTGCCAAGAGGTCAAACTCATCGGCAGAGACATTGCGTGCTTTTGCCATATCGGTCTTCAGCACCGACCAGATATTGCCATAAAGGGTATCTAGCTGCGCACGGGCAGGCTCACTCATCTCATTAAGTATATACGGCTCTACAGCACTCTTGAAGGTACCGACTTTCGCTATCTGGAAGTCGATGCCCAGCTTGTCGCAAAGATCTTTGTAATAGAGCACCGAGCCGCCTACACCTGTTATGGAGATATTTCCTTGTGGGTTCAAGAAGATGCTGTCGGCAAGAGACGCTACATAATAGGCCCCTTGCGACATCTCATCTCCATAAGCATATATTGGCTTCTTGGATTTCTTAAACTCTGTGATAGCTTCATATAGGGCGTGAAGGGTAGCCGGCGAGGTAGAGACCTCACCGCAATTGAGATAAAGAGCTTTGATCTTGTCATTGTCGGCAGCTTCACGCAGCGCTGTCGTCAATGTCTTCAGTGTCTGGGGCTGTGAAATGCCACCCATAGCGAGTTGCGCATAGCTTAACTCCGGATCGCTTTCTGTCTCTGTTATCACACCGCTAAGGTCTATCTTCATCACTGACTTAGACTTAAGCGATTGAGACTCGCCACCCGCAGATAATGCGAAATTACCAACGATGGCCAGCACCACCAACACTGTCACTCCGGCAAACAATATGAATGCCAGCCATGCTCCCAGGAAAGAGGAGAGGAGATTGAGGAAGAATTTTTTCATAATGAGGCTATGATCTTTTTCATGTCGTCGCCCAACTTCTCCGCCTCAGCCATAGTGGCAGCCTCGCTATAAATACGGATAATAGGCTCGGTATTTGATTTGCGAAGGTGTACCCATGACTCAGCGAAATCAATCTTAACGCCGTCGATGTCGGTGACTTTCTCGTTGGCATAACGCTCTTTCACCTTGTCGAGGATGGCATCTACATTGATGTCGGGTGTCAACTGTATTTTGTTTTTTGCTATTGCATAAGCGGGATAAGTAGCTTTGAGCTCTGTCATCTTCTTACCGCTCTTGGCAAGAAGGGTAAGGAAGAGAGCCACACCTACGAGGGCGTCTCTGCCGTAGTGCAATTCGGGATAGATGACGCCACCGTTGCCTTCGCCACCAATGATAGCGTTGGTCTCTTTCATTTTGGTGACAACGTTCACCTCACCAACGGCTGCGGCGTTGTACTCACAACCGTCATAACGTGCTGTCACGTCGCGCAATGCGCGTGAGCTACTGAGGTTAGACACTGTGTTGCCGGGTGTGTTGGCAAGCACGTAGTCGGCTACTGCCACTAATGTGTACTCCTCAACAAACATTTCGCCATTCTCCATGACGAGAGCCAAGCGATCCACATCGGGGTCAACCACGATACCTACATCAGCTTTACCCTCCTTCATAAGGTCGGCAATCTGAGTAAGGTTCTCAGGGATAGGCTCGGGGGTGTGAGCAAATTTACCGGTAGGCTCGCAGTTGAGCTCTATCACGTTTTTCACACCTAATTCACGGAGTAATTGAGGTATCACTACTCCACCAACACTATTGACAGCATCTACGGCAACAGTAAAGTTGGCTTTCTCGATAGCGGCTTTATCTACCAAAGGAAGATTGAGCACCGCCTCGATATGTTTGCGATCGCAAGTAGTGACAGTATATTTTTTACCTAATGCGGCATAATCTACAAATTTAACCTCCTCAGCGGAAGCGGCGAGGCGAAGCACCTCTTTACCTTGTGCATCATTAAGGAACTCACCTTTGGCGTTAAGGAGTTTAAGTGCGTTCCATTGAGCAGGGTTATGGCTGGCAGTAATGATAATACCGCCATCAGCTTTCTCCCATACCACGGCAAGCTCTGTGGTTGGTGTGGTGGCAAGACCGATATTGATCACATCCAAGCCCATAGCCATCAAAGTACCCTCTACGAGGTTAGATACCATAGGACCGGAAACGCGTGCGTCGCGACCTACTACGATAGTTTTAGCCGCGGGATTCTCATTCTTAATAAATTGTGCGTAAGCTGATGTGAATTTCACAATATCAACACCTGTGAGGTTATCACCTTCGGGGCCACCGATGGTACCTCTGATACCGGAGATTGACTTAATTAATGCCATATTTAATCTTCTTATTCTTTAATGTTAATAGTAATGTGCGCAGGAATGTGGGCTAGTAAGCTGCCTTATAGTATTTCACATTCAATGCGTAGGGGTTGCAGTATGATTGGTCTGCCGAGAATCCATAGTAGGAACGGAGCACCAAGTTCACCTCGCAGTCATAACCGAGGTATTTAAGAGGTGTCTGGATAGCGGAACCGTATGTGGTTGACTCCGACAACACATAGTTCTGATACCAGAAATTGGAGGTTGACATATCCATATCATCGGTATTTCCGCTCCAAGTCTCAGTACCTGTAGTGTAGAGTGTCTTGATATTCATGCGTTTGTAACGGAAATATACCTTATCACCCTTTACGGCGCGGTTGTTGGGGTCTCCGGCGTTAACCACCTGCATATATAGATAACCATCATCATCCATCTTATAGTACGGAGCATCTTCACCTGTGATAAATACGCTATCCTCGGGGATGGTGAGTGCAATAGTTTTGTCAGACAAATACCAGTTGGTAGCTTTCTCCTCGGCCTTGAGAAGGTTGGAATAGCTCTCTGAATCGCTGCAACCTACCAAAGGGACAACTACAGTCGCGAGGAGCGCGATTACCACTGTATTGAGTTTCAAAAGTGTTTTATTCATTAGTTCTGTTCTTTTTGAAGTATCTATCGTAATTTTTTAGTGAGTCAAGCAGGAGTTGTTTGCAATCCTCCAATGAGCCGGCTACGTATTCACCACCTGCGGCTTGTACGTGTCCACCACCGTTGAAGAGGTCTTCGCACACCATGCTTACGGGGAAGTCGTTGACGCTTCGTGCCGACACTTTAATGCAATCAGAGTCCTCGCGGAGGAAGTATGAGGCTACGATACCTTGAATAGTGAGTGGTTGGTTGACCAATCCTTCGGTATCACCTTTCTCGTAGTTGAATCGCTGCAAGTCCTCCTTGGAAAGGGCTATCACAGCAGTCTTGTGCTCGGGGATGAGCTGCAGTCTGTCGCTAAGGGCGAAGGATTTGAGTTTGAAGGAATCCATACTGCTCAGCTCCAACGCCTCGCGAATGATGCGCTTCTTATCCACTCCTTTGGAGAGCAATTCATACATGATGATATATAGCTCGGGGTCGTCGCAGTTTACCGACAAATTACGTGTATCGGTGATTATTCCCGTAGCCAGGCATGTGGCTGACGCTTGATTCATCTCCTCAAACAAGCCCATGGCACATATTATGCGGAAGGCAAGTTCACAGGTAGATGACATCTTAGGAAAGGAGAACATCAAATCCGTAAAGTTGTCGGGGAACTGATGGTGGTCTATGAGGACTCTTTTACATTCTGATTTCTCCACCACTGCACCGAGAGCATCTTGGCGCGATAGCTTATTAAAGTCACAGCAGATAATCAAATCAGCCTCAGCTATCAATCGTTCCGCATAATCCTGATATTTGGTATAAGGCACGACCTCCTTAAACCCGGGCATAAAAGAGAGTGCGCGGGGAGCCATGTCGGGTGTCACCACTTTCACCTTCTTTCCCAGAGCGGTAAAGAGATGAAAGAGTCCCAACGATGAGCCTATGGCATCACCGTCGGGGCGTACATGACATGTCACCACGATATGATCGCTATTAACTATCATATCGCGGAAGCAATCCACATCGTGCGCGTCAAGCAGTTTCCTTATCATTAGTTCAGTTTCAAATAATTGGCAAAGATAATAATAAATTTCAAGTCTCGCAATAACTATTTTCAGCTACTTGAGCTTGCAGCAATTGCGTGAATTTCCACCACATCCGCAGTTGCAACCGCCACCACTTTTCTTGCGAAAGAAGATTTTGCGAATCAAGTAGATAGCTATAGCTATAAAACATATAGCTAGCAATGCGTATTGTATTATCATATTCCAATCCATATCGGGCATTTTTATTTTTTACTCTTCTTGGGTGCTGACTTCTTGGCTGTCTTAGGCGTCTCCAGTTGCGCTTCAATACGACGATTGGAGTTATCTGCCAGCACTGAGAGTGTTATATTTGATATCATCTCTTTTATCTGGGCGATAAATGTCGGTGCGTCATACATCTTTTGCTCTATCATGCGCAGACGATGCTCCCAGATACCTGTCAATTCGGCGCTTTTAAGCAAATCCTCTTTGATAAGGCCTATGAGGTCGATGCCGGCTTGTGTGGCACGCAGCGACTTCCGCTCCCTACGGATATATCCACGTTTGAAAAGCACCTCAATGATGGCAGCTCGCGTTGACGGGCGTCCTATACCATTGGATTTCAAGGCCTCGCGCAGGTTTTCATCCTCCACAAGGTTACCGGCCGTCTCCATAGCCTTCAGCAGTGTTCCCTCTGTGAAATACTTGGGTGGCTGCGAAGTTTTCTTTGCCAACTCAGGGGTATGTGGGCCTCGCTCACCAACAGTGAACGTCGGCAATGTCTGCACAGGTTCATCACCCTCACCTTTATCTGCCGTATTGCCATACACACTCTTCCATCCGGCGTCAAGTATCACTTTACCTGTCGCCTTAAAGCCCACTTTATTGACCTTACCCTTCACCTGTGTCTGTTCAAACTTGCAGTCGGGATAGAAGGCGGCAATGAAGCGCTTGGTAATGGTGTCAAACACGTTCTGCTCAGCCTGCGACAATGCTTGCAAATCGGGGCGTTGTCCGGTGGGGATGATAGCGTGGTGGTCTGTGACTTTGGAGTTATCAAAGACCTTTTTGCTCTTGCGCAACGCTTTGCCTCGCAACGGCGCCAAAAGGTCCTGATACTGAGGTAGGTTATTGAGAATCTGACCGCATTTTGGGTATATATCGTCGGTGAGATATGTGGTATCTACACGAGGGTAAGTGGCTAGTTTCTTCTCATATAGCGACTGGATGGTCTTGAGCGTATCGTCAGCGGTCATACCGAACTTCTTGTTGCACTCTACCTGAAGGCTAGTGAGGTCAAAGAGACGCGGCGGCGCCTCAGTGCCCTTCTTCTTGGTGACATCCACCACTTCAAACTCAGAGTCCTTGACCTTGGCTATGGCGGCCTCACCCTCCTCCTGCGTAGCAAATTGTGGCAGGTCGGCGGTGAAAGTGGTACCGCGATAAAGCGTTCTCAGCTCCCATGAATCCTTGGGGACGAAGTTGTCTATCTCCAGCTGGCGTTGCACAATAAGAGCGAGCGTAGGTGTCTGCACCCTACCGATAGAGAGCACTTGCCGGTTTTGCCCATACTTCAAGGTATAGAGGCGCGTGGCATTGATACCCAGCACCCAGTCACCGATAGCGCGGCATAGTCCGGCGATATATAGCGGTGCGAGGTCCTCCTCGCTACGAAGGTGCTTAAACCCCTCCTTGATAGCCTCATCTGTAAGGGAGGATATCCATAGGCGCTCCACCGGCTTTTGGCAGTTGGCTTTCTGCATCACCCAACGTTGGATGAGCTCACCCTCTTGTCCGGCATCACCACAGTTAATGACCTTGTCGCACTCCCCTATCAGCTTTTCTATGACACCAAACTGCTTCTTAATGCCGCTGTCGTCGATAAGCTTAATACCGAAGCGGTCGGGTATCATAGGGATGGAGCCCAGCGTCCAGCGTTTCCAGCGCTCGGTATAGTCGTGCGGCTCCTTGAGGGTACAAAGGTGACCGAAGGTCCAAGTGACACAATAGCCGTTACCCTCAAAGTAACCGTCATGGCGTGTAGTGGCACCAAGGATCTTCGCTATATCCCTTCCTACGGAAGGTTTCTCAGTGATACATAAAATCACGATTCAAATTTTTTAGCTTCCTCCCAGATAGCATCCATCTCGGCAAGGGTCATCTCTTTGAGCTGACGGCCCTGCTCTTTGGCTTTGCTTTCTAGGTAATTAAAACGTGAGATGAATTTTCTATTAGTTTTTTCGAGTGCGTTCTCCGGATTAACGCCATACAGACGAGCGGCATTAACCATGGCAAAGAATACATCGCCAAACTCTTTCTCCACGTTTACGGCGTCACCACGCTTCATCTCCGCTTCTGTCTCGGCAAGTTCTTCGCGTACTTTATCCCATACCTGATCCTTCTCCTCCCAGTCGAAGCCTACGTGAGCCACTTTCTCCTGGATGCGATTAGCTTTAATCAATGCTGGAAGAGCTGAGGGGACGCCACCAAGTACAGTCTTGTTGCCACCTTTCTCTTTCAATTTTATCTCCTCCCAGTTTTTCAGCACGGTCTCGGTATCGTTGGCCTCGACATTGCCAAAGACATGAGGATGACGAAATATCAATTTATCTGTCAGAGAGTTGCAGACATCCGCGATGTCAAACTGCTCTTTCTCAGAGGCAATCTTAGAATAGAACGCTACATGAAGAAGGATGTCGCCCAACTCTTTCTTAATATTAGGGACATCATCTGAAATAAGAGCATCTACCAGCTCATAAACCTCTTCTACTGTATTCGGGCGGAGCGACTCGTTGGTTTGCTTAGCATCCCACGGGCACTTCACTCTCAATTCATCGAGGACATCGAGCATTCGCCCAAATGCCTCCAATTTTTCTTCACGTGTACTCATCTTTATTTTATGATAATTATCATACAAAGGTACAAAATATTTCTTGATTTCTTAAAT